>CAYMZL010000366.1:0-3051 GCA_964394825.1 uncultured Dehalococcoidia bacterium
GGTGTGGTGCTCCGCAACGTGATAGCAGAAAAAATCTTGTTTGTCGGCGTACTCCAGCAGTTTTAGCCGGTCATCGAAGATTTGGGCCGTAGAATTCTCGTCCCTTTCGATCCAATCGAAGATGCCGAACTCAATCTTTCTGCCGTCTGTGGTCTCGCTGGCCACAACACGTACCTCCGGCGGGATCGAGCCCTGCGCGGCATTGCCAGGGTTCGGAGCACTGTTCACCGATGTTAGGGATGTTTGCTAGGCTTCGATACCACCGTCGAATTGGACCAGTATGCCGTCGGGGTCGAAGGCGAAGAAGGTCCGGACATTTCCCTGGGCGTCGGCGAAGGCATCGATGCCCCCGGCGATCTCGACGCCCTTGGACACCAACTCATCGGCCAGGCCGCGCACGTCCTTGACCGTGAAGGAGAGGTGGCTAACTCCCACCTGGTCCAGCTTGATGGGCTCGCCGTCCGACCGGTCGCCAGGGTGGCTGGTTATCACCAAGAAGGGCTCTTTGCCCTCGCCCCAACCGATGTGGACGGTGCGGCGGGTATCGCGGCGGTGCTTGTAGGTGTGGGTGAGCCCGCCGGTGCTGGTGTCTTCAATCTCGTCCTTGCTGATCTTCATCCCCAGGATGTCCCGGTAGAAGGCCAGGGACTTGTCCATGTCCCTGACGCAAACCGCGATGTGAGAAACGCCCGTGGCTTCCATGATAGTGTGCCTCCGTCGATGAGATATTCCAATCTTGTAGGGCGGTGTCCGAGGCGCCAATCCTATTCGGGCGCTGGGCGTTTGTCAAAAACCCTTTTGCCTAACAGGGCAGGGTCATTCGAGAAAATTGGCGTCCTTGCGCCATTGGATGTAGTCGGCCAGCCCGGCGTTCAAGTCGTACTTGGGCATCCATCCCAGATCGTCGAAGAGGCGGTGGCCGGAGAGAGGGCCTCGGGAATAGCTGTCGCCCTCTGACTTCGCCTGGGAGGCCGCGGGAGTCACCACCTGGGTAGCCGGACACAACTCAACCAACCGGTCCAATATCTCCTGAAAGGTCACCCATATCCCGGTGGTGATGTTGTAGAGGCCGTGGGGCAGCGACGGCGCGTCCAGCACGGTACGGATACCGTCTGCGATGTCCGCGACGTAGGTATAGTCCCGGCCTTGGTCCATGTCCTCGGCGGTGATGCTCTCTCCCCGCGCCGCCCGTCCGGTCCAGTCGTAAAACACTGACATCACAGCCCGGTGGCCGGTGACCCGTTCCATGGGGCCGTAGGGTGTGCTCAGGCGCACGCTGGCGGTGGAGATGCCGTGCAGTTCCCCGTATCGGCGGGTGATTAACTCGCTGGCGAATTTGGTGATGCCGTACAGGTGCTGGGGGGCCGGAGGGGTCTCTTCATTCAGGGTCTGGTCGCCGGGCAGGGCCGAGCCGTAGGCCGCTCCGGAGCTGACGTAGACGAACCGAGACACCTGCTGGGTGCGGGCCAACTCCAAGATATTGGCCGTGCCCTCCACATTGATGGCAATAACGTCCCGGCTGCGTTCTATCTCCAGATCCTCCCGGTTGACGGTGTAGACTGCCGCGTGGACGATCTTTCCTATCTCGTGATCGTTGCTCAGCCGCTCCACCGACGCCCGGTCGACGATGTCCCCTTGGACGAAAGTCACCTGAGAGAAGGACTCGCCGACGAATCTCTCCAACAGTTGGTCCGGCCCGTTGATGTCAAAGCTGATGACCTGGTGGCCGTTGCGGGCCAGGTCTCTGACGATGTTCGCCCCCACGAATCCCGTCCCGCCGGTCACGAGTGTCGCCATGAAGTTTGCCTCCCTAATCAGCGCTCAGTCGCGTTCCGCGCCTACACTGCTATGCGTCTAAGCACTATGGTCTGACCAGCAGAGCTAGTCAACACCCCCTTTCACGCACGTCAAAACCCGACTGTGTCGGCGGGTATAATACCGGCGTGGCCACGCTACTGGAAGCTAAATCGCTCACCAAGCATTACGGACAGACCATTGCGCTGGAGTCCGTGGACTTCCAAGTACAAGAAGGAATCACCGGCCTGCTGGGGCCCAATGGCGCGGGCAAGAGCACGGCCATCAAGCTGTTCTTGGGTCTGCTCAAACCCACTTCCGGGTCCGCCGAAGTTCTTGGCGAACTGCCCTATGAATCGTTGGAGATACGGGCCCGCCTCGGGTACATGCCCGAGCACGATTGCCTGCCCACCGCCATCACCGCCTCCGAGTTCCTCACCCACATGGTCCAGGTGAGCGGCATCCCGCCTTCTCAGGCCAGGACGCGCGCGGCGGACATCCTACGGCACGTCGGCCTTGAGGAGGAGCGTTACCGGCCCATCGGGCAGTACTCCGCGGGCATGAAACAACGGGTCAAGCTGGCCCAGTCCCTGGCCCACGACCCGGTGGTGGTGCTGCTGGATGAGCCCACCGCCGGCCTGGACCCCAGCGGCCGCGAAGAGATGCTGCGGCTCATCCGGCGCACCGGCCACGAGTTTGGCATCAGCATAATGCTTTCTTCTCACCTGATGGGGGACGTGGAGAGCACCTGCGACCGGATCATCGTGTTGGAGGGCGGCCATGTGACTGAAGAGGGGGCCGTGGCCCAATTCACCCGTGAAACGGAAACAATCTTGATCGATGTGGACGGCAACCGGGAGGAGTTGATCACAGCCCTGGCCAACCGGGGGGTGAACGCCGTCATTGACGGGGTGTCCTTGGCCGTGGAACTGGGCGACGAGAGCCAGTACGACGCCATCCGGGATTCTTTGGTGGAGACGGATGCCCGTCTACGCCGGATGGCCCCCCGGAGGCACCAATTGACCGATATCTTCCGGAGCGGACGGAGATGACCCAACCGGCGGGCGAACTTTTCGACTTGGGGTACCAACACTACGATGGGCCGCGCGAGGGCCGGATGCGGGCCCGGAAGGCGGTGTTTTTCGACGGGTTCAAGACCACCCTTGGCCTCGGGCGCGGGTCCGGCGCCAAGATACTTCCGATGCTCCTATTCGGGGCCGCCATGGCCCCGGCGGTTGTGCTGGTGCTGATCGCCTC
>CAYMZL010000367.1:0-3031 GCA_964394825.1 uncultured Dehalococcoidia bacterium
ACGGCAGCCAGCGGATCTTTGAATTTGACGCCGACCAGTTGATGGACCTTCTCTCGGAGGACATCCTCAAACACGGCGATGTCATGCAGGCGCTGCGGGACCTGATGCGCCAGGGTATGCAGGACCGCGACGGACAGCAGATGCCGGGCCTCCGGGAGCTGATGGAGCAGTTGAAGAACCAGCGCCGCCAGCAACTGCAACAGCACAACATGGACTCGGTGGTGGACGACCTGAAAGAACGGTTGGAAGACATCATCCGGACCGAGCGGGAGGGCATCCAACGCCGGTTGGACGATGCCTTGAAACAGGTCGAGGCCAACCACGGCGAAGACCGGGCCCAGCAGGAAAGCCTGTACGGACTGCTGGAGAAGCGGGCCGAACACAATCGGGAGCGGCTGGACGATCTGCCCGAAGGCATCGGCGGTCAGATCAAGGAGTTGATGGAGTACGACTTCATGGACCCCGAGGCCCAGCAGAAGTTCCAGGAACTGCTGGACATGCTGAAGAGCCAGATGGCCCAGAACATGGGCCAACAGATGATGGAACAGGTGAAGGGCATGTCGGAAGAGGACATGGCCGCCACCCGCGAGATGATGCGGCAGCTCAACCAGATGATCCGCGACAAGATGTCCGGCCAGGAACCGGACTTCGACGGCTTCATGCAACAGTTCGGCCAGATGTTCGGCGACAACCCGCCCCAGAATTTCGACGAACTGATGGAGCGCCTGCAGCAGCAGCTAGCCCAGATGCAATCGATGCTGGACAGCATGTCGCCGGAAGCCCGCCGCGAGATGGAGGATGCCCTGGCCCAGGCATTGGACCCCGAGACTCAACGGGAGATGGCCCAGTTCGCCGCCCTCATGGAACAACTGATGCCCATGGACGACCTGCGCCGCCAGTATCCCTTCCTGGGCGACGACAGCCTGACCATGGACCAGGCCATGGAGATGATGCGCGGCCTCCAGGAGCTGGACCAACTGGAGCAGTCCCTCCAGGAAGCCATGCGCACCGGGAACATGGACGACATCGACCCCGACAAGCTGGCCGAACTGCTGGGAGATGAAGCGCGGCGGACCTACGATGAGCTAGACCGGCTGAGGAAGCTGCTCCAGGAAGCGGGGTATGTGACCGCCGACGATAAGATGGACCTCACCGCCCGGGGTATCCGCCGCATCGGCCAGAAGGCGTTGAAAGAGGTCTTCACCCACCTGAAGAAGGACCGGATCGGCAACCATCAAATGGACGCCAGCGGCGCCAGCGGCGACCGGTTGGGTGAGACCAAGAAATACGAATTCGGCGACCCGTTCGATGTGGACCTGCAGGCCACGGTGAAGAACGCGGTCCTCCGGGGCGGACCGGGGGTCCCGGTGCGCCTCAGTCCCGAGGACTTCGAGGTCTACCGCAACGAGCACACGACCAAGGCCGCCACCGTCCTTTTATTGGACCAAAGCAGGTCCATGGGCCTGTTCAACAACTGGCAGGCGGCCAAGAAAGTCACCCTGGCCCTGATGGCTCTGATGCGCAGCCAATACCCCAGGGACAGCCTCCACATCATCGGGTTCTCCGACTACGCCCGCGAGATAAAAGAGGAAGACCTGGCCAAATGCACCTGGAACTCCTGGGTCTCGGGCACCAACCTGCACCACGCTTTGATGCTCTCCCGGAAATTGCTCGCCAAGGAGAAGGGCGGCACCCGCCAGATATTGGTGATAACCGACGGCGAGCCCACCGCCCACCTGGAGGGCGACCGGGCCTTCTTCGCCTATCCGCCCAGCCACCGCACCGAATTGGAGACCTTGAAAGAGGTGCGCAAGTGCACCCAAGAAGACATCCTGATCAACACCTTCATGCTGGAGAACAACTACCAGTTGGTCAACTTCGTCGACCGGATGACCCGCATCAACAGCGGCCGGGCCTTCTACAGCAGCGCCGCCAACCTGGGCGAATACCTCCTCGTTGATTACGTGTCCAACCGCCGGAAGCGGGTTTCGGCGTAGAGCAACGTATCAATTTGGACCGGGTTCCTGGATTGGGCTGGCCCCCTCTTTTGCGAGGGCGCCCGCTCTGTTAAGATAAGGACACAATCGAATAATCCACATGGGTCGTGCGGCCGGTCTGAGCGAGACTCGGCCACACTTTTAAGACGGTCCCGAGAGGCTGGCAAAGTTGAGCGTCCCCAAACTCCGCAGGGTGGATTCAAGCGCCCTTGGCGTGAGTTGCCCGCGCCCTTGCCAGTCGATGGCAAGGGTTTTTTTGTTGGCCGCCGGTAACTCGGTTGGCATGATAGCGCCGTCGCCATAAACGAGAGCCCGCCCAGGTAAGGGAATGGAAGAACGACAGATAATGAACCAGGAGGACGTGCGCCGGGCCCTGGCCAGGGTGGCCCACGAGATTCTTGAGCGCAACCGGGGAGCGAAGGACCTGGTGATCGTGGGTATCCACACCAGAGGGGTCCACTTGGCCCGCCGTATCGCCGCCAACCTGGCGGAGCTGGAGGGCGTGGAGGTCCCCGTGGCTACCTTGGATGTCAGCTTATACCGGGACGACCTCCGGGCGCGCGGACCCGCCAAGATGCAGCCCACCGACATACCCATGGGTATCCAGGGCAAGCGCGTGGTCCTGGTCGATGACGTTCTATACACCGGCCGGACCATCCGCGCCGCCATGGACGCTTTGGTGGACTTTGGCCGGCCCGAACAGGTCCAACTGGCCATCTTGCTGGACCGGGGCCACCGGGAGCTGCCCGTCCGGGCCGATTACGTGGGCCGGAACCTGCCCACGTCCATCCATGAGCGGGTGAAGGTGCGCCTGATGGAGACCGACGGCGCCGACGAGGTCGCCCTGATATTCGACGATCAGGCCGTGGAAGGTCCTGGGCCTCCTGAAGAACCGCAGGCCGATGATTAAGTTGATGAGTAACTGCCCCACCCGAATGGAGAGAATTAGGACTGAGTGATATGAGCCTCTCCCGAACGTTAGAGACCCCGGATATCGACGACGCGTTAATCGTAAAACGGACACCCAGGAAGCA
>CAYMZL010000368.1:0-3026 GCA_964394825.1 uncultured Dehalococcoidia bacterium
GGCATCGGCTTCATCCAATGATATGGTTAGGCGGCCAAAATCGCCTGTCCAAAGGTCGGCCTCCATGATAAAATAAGCTTGACCCATTGTGCGCATTGCGTGTAGTTGAGTCCAGTCAAACCTGTTGTTGGGCGGTGGAACCACGGAGCACTTGAGCGAATCAGACGGGCGGCCAACGGGTGGCAGGCTCACCGACGAAGAGGGCGGACCATGACCGTCGTCGATGACGTTAAGAGCCGGTTGGACATTGTCGAGGTAATTTCCCAGCGAGTGCCCCTGCAACGGTCCGGCCGCAGCTATAAAGCCAACTGTCCCTTCCATCAGGAAAAGACGCCCTCTTTCCACGTCTTTCCCGACCGGCAGTCATGGCGTTGCTTTGGGGCCTGCGCCACCGGCGGCGACGTACTGTCTTTCGTCATGCGCGCTGAGAACCTGGAGTTCGGCGAGGCGCTGCGTCAAATGGCCCAGCAGACCGGAGTCTCCCTTCCCCAGAGGGGACAGAGCCCGCGAAACGAAGCGGCCCACAAGATAAATGAAGACGCCCGGGCCTTCTTCCAGCGCACGTTGGCATCGGCCCAGGGAGCATCCGCCAGGGAGTACCTGGAGCAGCGCGGACTGGACAAACAGGCCATCGAGGCTTTCGCGGTGGGACTCAGCCCCTCGGACGGCGAGTCGCTCAAGAACCACCTGACCCGGGAGGGTTACTCGCCGGAACAACTGGTCAGCGCGGGAGTGCTGCGCACCGGAGATGACGGACTGAATCACGACCTGTTCCGGGGACGGTTGATGTTCCCCATCCGCGACGCCCACGGCAATCTGGTGGGGTTCGGGGCCAGGTCTCTGGACGGCTCGGAGCCCAAGTACCTGAACTCGCCCCAGGGGCCCATGTTCGACAAGAGCCGGCTCCTGTACGCCCTGGACCGGGCCCGGACGGAAGTGAGGAGAGAGGGCGCGGTCATTGTAGAAGGCTACATGGACGCCATCGCGGCCCACCAGGCCGGGTTCAAGAACGTTGTGGCCCAGATGGGAACGGCGCTGACCGAACACCAGGTTGATGAGATTCGACGCCTCACCGGAAAGATGACGATGGCGTTGGACCAAGACGCCGCGGGACAGGCGGCCACGCTGCGCAGTCTGGACGTGATCCTGGAGAATTTCCGGACCAAGGCGGTTAAACAACAGGGACCGGATGGCTCCCCGCGAGCAGCCGACCCAGACCCAAGGATAATCGTCATGCCGCCGGGTCAGGACCCGGATGAGGTGATTCACCGTTCCCCCAGCGATTGGACAAAATTGGTGGATTCGGCGATTCCGGCAATCACTTTCCGGATCGACTCCGCCATCGAGAATGGTGACGCCTCCACTCCGCAGGGTAAAGCTCAGATCGTTGCCGAGGTCGCCTCACCTATCCTCTCTTTTGGAGAAGGCTTTCAACAAGCTAATGCCGTCGAATATCTGGCTCAGAAACTGGGCGCCACGATCGACACCGTGAAAGCCTCCCTGAGCCGCCCTTCCGTGGCCCGGCGCGCCCGCCGGCCGGAGCAGCGTCCCGCGGCCGTGGCAACGTCGCCCTTCGCCAAGTTGGACCACGACCCGATGGAGGAACACTGCCTGCGGTTGCTCTTGGGTTTTCCGGAACTGCGGGAACTGGCGGATGGACTCCGCGCTGAATTCTTCCGGCGTCACGAAAACCGGGAACTCTTCACCCGATGGTTGGACGCTGGGCCCGGGATGGATCAAGCTGAAACGTTGGCGGCGGTTAGACGGGACGGCGACGATGAGGTCGCCGGACATCTGAACGCGCTGCTGGAAAAGCCCGTGATCTCCTTGGACACGAACGGCCGGACCACCTCGTTCTTGGAAGTGGCGTCCCGGCTGGAAGAGCGAAACCTTAGAAACCTAAAATCCGAAGAAGCCATACGATTCGCCGAATCGCCTCCCGATCTGGAGGACGGCGAGCACGGCGATATCTTGCAATTGAATCAACAGATCAAGAAAAACGAGGGCCTCCGGAGAGGCCAGGTCCAGGAAATCTCCGGCTGAGGAGGCGCAATGGCAAAAAGGAGAGACAGTTCAAACGAATTGACTCCGGAGGACTTCCTGGAATCCCGGCAGGAAGACTCCGATACTCCGGATCCCGTACTGGACATAATCCGGAATGTCGATGCCGCCCGGGACGATGACGGCGCCGATGGCGAGGGCATGTCCGGCGCCAGGCCGGCCAACGTGGCCGAGAGCCCCAGTGAAGCGCCTTGGGACGGCGCCCAGCCGGCTGAAAAAGAGGGCGATAGTACCGAGAGCGCCGAGAGCGCCGACGGTGACGCCGATAGTGACTCCGACGAACCGGAGTGGGAGCCCGAGACCGAGTCCGTGGAAGTCTTGGACGACCCAGTGCGGATGTACCTGCGTGAGATCGGCCGGGTTCGCCTGCTGACCTCCGCCGATGAGCGCTCGCTGGCCCGGAAGATAGAGGGGGGCAAGCACCTTGAAGGCCTCAGAAAGGAATTAACGGAACTGGAAGGGCGCCAACCACGCCCGTGGGAGATCACGGCCGGGTTATTGAAACGGATGGTCGCGGCGGCGCCTTTGGTGAACGCCCTATCCGAACAACTGGGACTGCCCTCCAACCTGACCATTTCCCAGATAACGGACCACAAGAAACTCAGGGACGCAATTGACGTCGATGTCTCGGTAGACCTGTTGTCGGCCATGGCTGAAGACCTAAGCGATTATCCGAACGAAATCTATCAACAGGTCATTGGGCTCTCCCTCAGTTCGTGGCTCGTCCCGCCCGATGCCGTGGATGTCCTGGAAGACAGCACCCTTGACCAACTGGACGCCAAACTCTCCGAGTTGAGCAGCTTCTCCGACCTGCAGGAACTGGACCCGCTGTTCCGCGCCTACTTCCGGCGGATAGACGCCGAGAGCGAACGGGCCCAGGCCCGCCTGACCGAGGCCAACCTACGATTGGTGGTCAGCGTGGCCAAGAAGTACATCGGAAGGGGCATGGCCCTATTGGACATGAT
>CAYMZL010000369.1:0-3009 GCA_964394825.1 uncultured Dehalococcoidia bacterium
GCCTGGCCCGTTCGCGGCCTCCGGCGCCGCACCAGTCCGAGCCGGACCTGGGCACGCTGGAGCGACGCCAGTGCCTGCTCCATCTCCATGTCCGAACCCCGGGTGGCCAGGTGGTCTTGCGCCCGTTCCATGGCCTGCTGGGCGCGTTCTTCGTCAATCTCGTCGGACCTTTCACAGGCGTCGGCCAGCACGCTGACCCGGTTGCCCAGCACTTCCATGAACCCGCCGGACACGGCCACGTAGATATCCTCGCCGTTCTTCCGGACCGTCAACTCGCCGGGCTTCAGCATGGTCATCAACGGGGCGTGTTTGGGAAGAATTCCCAGTTGCCCGTCGATTCCCGGAGCGATCACCATGTCCACTTCGTCGGAATAGACCTGGCGCTCGGCGGTGATTATTTCCAGCATCATCGGCATGGTTGGTTATACTAGCTCCATTTCAAGTTGTTTTACTTCTTGGTCTGAATCAAGCTCGGGATTCTCTAGAGCATCGTGTACGTCGCTCAATCTTCTGAGCGGTATAGCGGAATCTTGCAACAAGATTTTATTACCAGTTCGGCCCTCTGAATCTTGGGTGTATGCAATCGCCCACAACTTTTTTTGTTGACGAACGCATTCCATTGCGGCATTTATTGTTCCACCCTTCTCACGAGCTTCTACCACGAAGAGGCCGACAGAAAGTCCGACTATTAGTTTGTTTCGCTGCATAGCTCTCCAGGATTGCCAACTTGCGTCCGGTGGAAACATCGATATTGCTAGAAAGTTTTCATCCAAGCGAACGTGATTTTTTAGTTCGTTATTGAGACGAAATTTTTCGATACCTTCGGGTAAGACAGCTATGGTCGAGCCTCCTGATTGGAGAGCACCTTTGTGTGCTTGTCTGTCGATGCCTCTTGCGTAACCGCTTATTACTACCAGTCCCTTTTTGGCGGCGACACCTCCAAATTTGTGAGACCATTCCAAGGCGTCAGCAGAAGCGTTTCGTGACCCGCAAATGCCAATTGCCCTCTTTTTGAGTAATTCAAGATTGCCGATGCAATACAAGGTAGTATCCGGCAAAACACCCGAGAGGGCTTCAGGGAAGAATTCGTCTGTTGGCTGGACAACTGTAAAATTGTTAGTCATAGCCATGAATCCTTTCCGAGATCAATCCCGCCATTAGTAAACTTGGCGTCTTTTGCTGCCGCAAGACCGTAAATTTTGGCTGCGCCTGCCAGCCTCAATACGCGTCCCAGTTCGATAAAGGTGCCGCCGGACCTTATGGTGTCATCAAGAATCAGAACTTCAGCCCCTGGTTGGACGTTTGAAATTTGCATACTACTGGCGATTCGATTTACGGCATCACCTTCGGTATCTTCGCTGCTTATTTGTTTTTGTGGCTGAGTCTGCCTAATCTTTGTTGATTCCAGCAACTCCCAATTTTTCATCGCTGCAAATCTTTGGGCCCACAGCTTGGCCAAATCCGGGCGATTTGATATTGATGAAGGTGGAGTCGTGATTGCCGTGACGTTCCTAAGTCCAGGATGGTCGCTTATGAACCCAAACAACCGTATCGCTAATTCTCTCACAGCATCAAGGTTTTTCCAGTATTTCCCCTGGTAGACCAATTCGCCTATATCAGTATGTTGATGATTTCCATCGTCAAATATGGTGTACGGGCCTAATGCATGACAGAAATCAAGAGAGGGCGACAAATCGACTAAGATTGTCGAATTAAGTTGATCGCAGAATTTAGCCAAAGTCGCGCCGTCCGTTACGCCAGACAAATGAATCGTGGTTTGAAAAACGCTTCGTCCAGCTAAGACCGAGCTTGCAAGATTCGTGCTTTCCAATACTCCCTTTAGGTCGGGCTGGCCTTCAACAGATGCGGAGAACCGATATTCACCGGGTGCTGTGGTTTCCAACGTATGTTTGTGGAAGCATCCGCAGATTGGCATATCAATTATAGCGAACGAATGTTCTAAACACTAAGCAGCGACCTTAGTAATGTCAACCAGGAGAATGTCACCCTTAGGCCTGTATCTCGGCGGCTTTCTCCACCGCCTCATCGATGGTGCCCACCATGTAGAACGCCTGCTCGGGCAGGTCGTCGTGTTGGCCGGCCAGAATCTCGGCGAACCCTCGGACCGTCTCGCGCAGCGGCACGTACTTGCCCGGCTGGCCCGTGAAGGTCTCGGCGACGAAGAACGGCTGGGTCAGGAACCGCTGGATCTTCCGGGCGCGGAACACGGTCAGCTTGTCTTCTTCGGACAGTTCCTCGATGCCCAGGATGGCGATGATGTCTTGCAGGTCCTTGTAGCGCTGCAGCACCTGCTGCACTCCCCTGGCCAGGTTGTAGTGCTCCTCACCCACGATGTTGGCTTCCAAGATTCTGGAGTAGGACGCCAGGGGGTCCACCGCCGGGTACAAACCCTGCGCGGACAACGACCGCTCCAACGACACCACGCCGTCCAAGTGGCCGAAGGTGGTGACGATGCCCGGGTCGGTGTAGTCGTCCGCCGGCACGTAGATCGCCTGGAATGACGTGATGGAACCGCTCCTGGTGGAAGTGATGCGTTCTTGCAGGGCGCCCATCTCGGTGCTAAGCGTGGGCTGGTAACCCACGGCCGAGGGCATCCGTCCCAGCAGCGCCGATACCTCCATGCCCGCCAGGATGTAGCGGTAGATGTTGTCGATGAAGAGCAGGACGTCCTGGTTCTGCTCGTCGCGGAAAAACTCCGCCATGGTCAGCCCAGTGAGGCCGATCCGGGCCCGGACGCCTGGGGACTCGTTCATCTGGCCGAACACCAAAACAGTGCTGGCAAGCACACCTGAGTCCTGCATCTCGTGCCACAGGTCGTTGCCTTCCCGGGACCGCTCGCCAACGCCGGCGAACACCGAAACTCCCTGGTGGACGGCGCCGATGTTGCGGATCAGTTCCTGGATGATAACGGTCTTGCCCACACCGGCCCCGCCGTAGGCCCCAATCTTGCCACCCTTCATGAAGGGGGTGATCAGATCGAAGACCTTG
>CAYMZL010000370.1:0-3008 GCA_964394825.1 uncultured Dehalococcoidia bacterium
GCACTGGCCCTCTTGGATAGAGCATTGGGCTATTCAAGGGCCGAGGAGACCGACATCTATCTCAGCGCCCAAGACCTGGGGCTGTCGCGTTTCGCCGGCGGGGCCATCCATCAGAACGTGGCCCACGGCGACGTCGTGCTGAACGTCCGCTCAGTGGCTGGAACACGGCTGGGGCGGGCCACCACCAACGACCTCAGCGACCGGGGCGTCCGGAAGGCGGTTGAGACGGCCCGCCAGAACGCCCTGCTCATGCCCGAAGACCCCGGATTCATGGGCCTGCCAGAGCCGTCCGAACCAGCCAGCGTGGACAGTTGGGACGAGGCCACGGCCCGGTGCAGCCCCGAAGCCAGGGCCAAGATCGTCCGGGGCGTCTGCCTCCAGGGCAGGGAGTACGGCCTGAATGTGTCCGGCGCCTGCCGGACGGGGGTGCAGGAAATCGCCGTGGTCAGCAGCCGGGGCGCCAGGGCCTACCATGCCGGGACCTTCGCGGGGTTGATCATCAACACCATGAGCGGCACCTCGGCCGGCTGGGCCAAGGGCGGCTCCTGGCGTCTCTCCAACCTGGACACCGAGGCCCTGGGCCAGGAGGCGGTGTCCAAAGCCGTGGACGGCCAGGACCCGGTGGCCATCGAGCCCGGACGCTATCCCGTGGTGCTGGACACCTACGCCGTGGACGACATCCTGGAGGCCCTCAGCCTCTACGGCATGGGCGCCCAGGCGGTGCAGGAAGGACGTAGCTGGATGAACGACTTTATCGGTATCCAGGGTGTACAGAGCGCTCAGGCCATGAGCCCCAGCGTCACGATCTGGGACGACGGCTCGTCTTCCCGCGGCTGGCCGGTGCCCTTCGACGCCGAGGGCGTGCCCCGCCGGCGGGTGGACATCATCACCGGAGGGGTGGTGAACACCCCGGTCCACAACTCCTACACCGCCGGCAAAGAAGGCACGGTCTCCACCGGCCACCAGGCTTATTTCACCGGCGGCCCCATCGCCAGCAACCTATTCATGCAGGAAGGGGACTCGTCTCTGCAAGACCTGATCGGCTCCACCCAGCGGGGCCTGTACATCACCCGATTCTTCTACACCCGCCTGGCCCATGCCAAGGGCTGCGTGATGACGGGCATGACCCGGGACGGCACCTTCATGATTGAGGACGGCCGAATCACCCACCCGGTGAAGGACCTGCGTTTCACCCAGTCATACGTGGAGGCCCTGGCCGGGGTCGAGCACATCGGCAGCGAGTCCAAACTGGTCCTGAACGAGGTCGGATTCGCCACCAGGGTGCCGGCCTTGAAACTGAGCAGTTTTAATTTTACCGGCGTAACCGTCTAACGGACGGGTTGGCCGCCGCGGAGGCCCAGGAACCATGATTCGGGATTGCGTTGCGGCCGACTTCGAGGCCATCTACCAGGTGATTAACGACGCCGCCCAAGCCTACCGCGGCATCATCCCAGCCGACCGTTGGAAGGAGCCCTACATGCCCCGCGAGGAGCTACGAGAGGAGATGTCGGCCGGTGTCGCCTTTCTGGGCTACGAGGAAGACGGGGAGTTGGCCGGCGTGATGGGCATCCAGGACGTTCAGGACGTGACTTTGATCCGCCACGCCTACGTGCGCACTGCGCAGCGCAACCGGGGCATCGGCGGACAGCTTCTGGCCCAGATCATGGAGGAGGCAACCCGCCCGGTGTTGATCGGCACTTGGGCCGGCGCGGTCTGGGCGGTGCGTTTCTACGAACACCGTGGTTTCCAAGTGGTCTCGGCGCAAGAGAAAGAACGGCTGCTCCGCAAGTATTGGAGCGTGCCAGACCGGCAGATCGAGACCTCGGTGGTGCTGGCCGACGAAAAATGGTTCGCCACCTGAGGGCAGACCGGCTATTATGTCACCTGAATAATCAGCCGATACACCCAAGGAGTGAGTGGCCATGAAAGCAGCCGTGTTGCATGAGGTAAACCAGCCGTTGCAGATCGAAGAGGTCGACATCGCTTCGCCCGGCCCCAGGGAGGTGTTGGTGCGCACCAGGGCCTCGGGCGTTTGCCACAGCGACCTGCATTTCGTCGAGGGTCTCTACACCACGCCCATGCCGGTGTTGCTGGGCCACGAAGCCGCTGGAACGGTGGAGGCGGTGGGCAGTTTGGTTGACTACGTGTCCGCCGGCGACCGGGTCATATGCTGCCTGTCGGTGTTTTGCGGCCACTGCGAGCGCTGCACCGCCGGCCGCACCGTGCTCTGCTCCCGGACCGGCCTGGTGCGGGGTCCCGACGAGACGCCGCGCCTCAGCCAGGGCGGGGAACTGGTGACCCAGTTCGCCAACCTGGGCGCCTACGCCGAGATGATGCTGGTCCATGAGAATTCGCTGGTGAAGATCGTGCAGGACATCGGCTTCGAGCAGATGGCCCTCATCGGCTGCGGCGCCACCACCGGCCTGGGCGCGGCCATGAACACGGCCAAGGTTGAACCCGGCAGCACCGTGGCGGTCTTCGGCTGCGGCGGCGTGGGTCTGAACGCCATCCAGGGCGCGGTCTTGGCAGGGGCGTTGCGTGTCATCGCCATCGACGCCGTGGAGGATAAACTGACCCTGGCCCGGGAGTTCGGGGCTACCGACGTGATCGACGCATCGGCTGGAGATGTCGAATCTCGGGTTAAGGACCTGACCAACGGCGGGGTGGACTACTCATTCGAGGCCATCGGCAAGAAGGAAACGGCGGAGCAGGCCTTCGGGGTACTAAGGGCCGGGGGCACGGCCACCATCATCGGCATGATTCCCCAGGGCACCAAGATCGAGTTGGACGGCTCGGCCTTTCTGCGGGAGCGGCGCATCCAGGGCAGCAGCATGGGCTCCAACCATTTCCGGGTGGACATGCCGCGGTACATCGAATTCTATCTGCAGGGCCGGCTCAAGCTGGACGAGCTGGTGAGCCGCCGTCTCCGGCTCGAAGACGTAAACGACGCCTTCCAGTACATGAAGGAAGGCTCGGTGGCCCGAAGCGTGCTGATGTTTGACTAGGCC
>CAYMZL010000371.1:0-3007 GCA_964394825.1 uncultured Dehalococcoidia bacterium
GATTTGACGCCGGAGGTGGCGGCCTTGAGTCGTTGGATGTCCCGTTGCACGGCGTCCCGGTCTTTCCAGCCGATCGGCCCGGTGCAGGCCGGCCAGGGGATGGTGGCTGATGAGGATACGCCACTCTGAGCGGCAAATTCGGGAAAGTCTAAGAGGTCGATCCGCGGGCGGGCCCGGAGAACCTGCTCGCCTTCATAGCCGGTTAAACGGTCCTTGACGTAGGTGGCGTATTGGACCCGGCCCTGTTCTCCGTCGTTGATCACGTCGATGCCCAGGGCCGCCTGCCTGGCGACGACGTCGGCAACCCCTTCTTCCACGCCGGCTATATACTCGTCTTCCTCGCTATCCTGTGGGTCCAGCCTGGAGCGGAGCAATTCCTGCAGCCCGGGCGACCGGGGCAGACTGCCGGTGTGGGTGGTCAGTATCCGGGTCTCGCTTCGTTTCATCTTAGGCTCGTGCTTCTGATTGGGCCTGATGCTGGGGGGTGCGCCGGATTTTAAGCGGGCAGCGTGGTTTTGTCCCGCTTGCCCGATTCGCCGGCCGCCGGTTCCGGGGTTTGTTCCAACGGGATGGTAAAGAAGAATGTGCTGCCTTTCCCCCGTTCGCTCTCCACCCAGATCGCCCCGCCCAGGTGCTCCACAATCTCCTTGCTGATGGGCAACCCAAGCCCGGTCCCCTGGGGCCGGTCCGAAAGGGTTGTGCTGACCTGCTGGAAACGGTTGAATATATTCTCAAACTCACTATCGGGGATGCCCACGCCATTGTCGGACACGCTGACCTCCACCATCTTGATACCGTTGTCCGTTCCCGGAAGGGGCAGCAAACGGGACTGCACCTGAATGAGGCCGCCTCTGGGCGTGAATTTGATGGCGTTGCTCAACAGATTTGTAACCACCTGGACCAACCTATCCGGGTCGGAGGTGACAGTAGGCAGGTCTTCATCCAGGGCAATCTCAACTGTTAGGTCCTTCTTTACGGTTAGGGAGTGGGTGCTGTCAACGGCTGTTTCAATGATACCGGGCAGGTCCACCTCGGACGTGCGAAACTGCATCTGGCCCGACTCCATCCTTGCTAGGTCCAGCACATCGTTGATCAACCTGGTGAGCCGGTCGCTTTCGTTGTCGATGATGTTCAAGAATTCCGCCTGAACGGCCGGGTCCTCGTCTCGGTAGTTCAGGAGGATCTCCGCCGCGCCCTTGATGGAGGTCAGCGGGGTGCGCAATTCGTGAGAGACGGTGGAGATAAACTCGTCTTTCAAACGTTCGACTTCCTTCGCCGCCGTGATGTCTCTCCCATAGATGTTGGCATACCCAGCGTCTGGCACCGGAACTAGAGAGTATGAAATGATTCGCGGGCCATATTCGATCTCAACTTCTTTGGCCCGGCCACTGGCTAGAGCTTCTTTGACCAATTCCTGCCAAACCACCAAGGTGGATTCGCCGGCTTTTAGGCCACGGGTCTCCAAGATTTTTGTGGCTGCATCGTTGGCGTACATGATTGTCCCGTCGTCGGACATGCGGATGACCGGGTTGGGATCTTCTGAAGGAAATTTTGCCAGGTCTCGAATTTCCTCGTCGGCTTCCCTCTGTCGAACATAGAGCCATGCGTTGGCGATGGCCCCGGCGATTTGACGGGCGGCCCGGGCGGCAATCTCCAGTTCTCGGCCGCCATATGCGCCAGGACTGGCCGAAGCCAAGATCAGTACACCCATCACGCGGTCGTGGTGAATCAGCCGTACCCCCAAGAAGCTGCAATATCCGGCTTCCAAAAACGGGTCCAGCCCCGGAAACCGAGTGTGGTCTTCGCCGTGGCTGAAATCCACGGCCAACCCAGCAGGCTCATTGATCACCGCACCGGTAAACGTCCCAGCCAGTGATACGGATTCGCCGTGTTGGCGTTGGGCAACCGGTTCGCCGGACACGTAGGTGGCTGTCAGCGTTTGTTCATCAAGATCGACCAAGTTTACCGACGCCCATTCGAATGCAACCAGTTTTGCCAGTTCCGCCGCGAAGGCTTCGTAGACTTCGTCAATGTCCAGGGAAGAGCTAATGATCCGGCCGATTTCTGCCATGGCCGAGTTTTCTTCCGCCATGCGCCGTTGGGCCCGGTGGGCAGTCTCGGACTCCTCATGGAGCATGGAGTTCTCTAGGAGTACACCCAGCCCTTCACCGACGGCGGTCAAAAGGTCTACCAACTCCGGGCTAAAGTGGTTCTTATCCTTGGAAATAACGGTAACCAGGCCCACGGTGCGGTCGCCGGTTTTGACCGGTAGGATCACCATGGACTGCATTCCCAGATCGACGAGGGCTTGGGAAGCCGCGGGCTGGTTAGCGTAATCGTCGATCACTATGATTCCGCCCTCGGCGAATGCCGCCGTGCTCATGGTCATGACCTCGGTAAACACCGGAATTGGTGCGTATTCCTCCACTGCCGGTCCCGATGCGGCCACCAGGTGCAGGCCCGGCTCTCCCTCTTTGGGCAGCCTGAGGGTTACCCAGTCGGCGCTGGCTAGATCGGCCAGCCTCTCCAGGGCAGCGGTCGCCTTGGTTTCGAAGTCTCCGGTCTCGGAGAAAATCCGGGAAATCTCGTACAGGCCCGCCAACTCCTGGGAGCGCCGGCGCTCGGCAGCCTCGGCCTGCATCCTTTCGGCAAAATGCTGTGCGTTGGCGATGGCGCCGGCGATCTGGGCGCCGACCAATTCCGCTACTCGCACATCATCTTCGCTATAGGCATTGGCCTCAAACGACTGAAGGCGCATCACCGCCACAACTTCCCCTTGGGAGATGAGGGGAACCAGCATGAAAGACTTGAGTCCTGCCTGGTAGGTGGTAGCCATAGGAGGGAACAGCTCAGCCAATTCTTGTTCGTGCTGGGGCTGGATTAGCTGAGTGGCCTTGGTGCTGACCACGAGGCCGCTGGACGACCCGGCCAGCGGGAATACTCGGCCTGTCGGTAACTCCGGTATGTCGATCCCGGTGACGAAGGTACTGGCGGCAGTCCCGTTTTC
>CAYMZL010000372.1:0-3007 GCA_964394825.1 uncultured Dehalococcoidia bacterium
ATGACAACGATCTCATTGGTGCCGGTGGCCCCACGGATCTCATCCTCCAGCAGGTCCAGGCCCTGCTTGACCTCTGGATTGCCCGTAAAGACAAACTTGGTGGTTTCGCCGTCCTTAAGGATCGTGGCCATCAGAAATCCGGCCACCAAGAAGACGACCACCCAGATCGCCACCACCCGCCAGGGATGGGTTGCGCTCTTTCTCGCCAGGTTCTCCGTCGAGAGATCTATCGCCATTGGTCAATTTCCTCCCCAATAATTGTTCGCTATCTGATGCGGACGCCGTGGTTATGCCGGGCCCGCCGGTGTCTTAAACGTTCCGTGGTATAAGACCTGCATCGACTTGGCGCATCCTTTAACATCGATGTCCGGGTCCAGCGACTTGTGTAAAAGCAGTCCGTGCCAAAGGCCGAACATGATCCGGGCTAATGAGGTTGCGTCCAGACTCGGGTCCACATCGCCCTCTTTCTGGGCCTGTTCGAATAATCCGGCCAGACCCTGCACCCAGGTGTCGTACGACCCGGTCAACAGAGCGTCCTTTACTTCGGAGCTGCGTAATGCCTCCGACCATAGCTGGACGCTCATCAACATAAATTCCCGGGACTCCTCTTGATCGAGCATGCCGAATCCATGTTCGACCAGGAAATCGAGGGCCTGTAGCGCCGTGCCCCCCTGGGACCTGGCCGACTCGATCATCTCCATGCCCGCCTGTTGGCAGTCCAAACAGCTGGCGGCGATGATGTGTTCTTTGCTCGGGAAATACTTGTATACCGCACCGGGACTCAATTCCGCTTCCCTGCAGATGTCCTGAATGCTGGTCTGGTGGAATCCCTGCCGGGCAAAGCAGGCCCTTGCCGCCTCCAATATCTGCTGGTGGCGGGCTTCTATGTGGGCATCACTTACTTTTGGCATCGGGCACCTATAAAAAACGGTGGTTCGCTTTTAAAGATGAATGTTCGTTCGTTTATATACCCGTGCCGTTATTCTGTCAACATTTGACTCAATCATTCTTCCCCGCAGATGCCGCGCCGGGCCGTGGGAACCCGGTGGTTATCCCCATATATATCTTGAGATGAACCTGAAACGGGCTGGCTGACCCGCGCCGCCAACCGCAGTAAAATAAGATATCCCGGCCTGAGTTTCGGTTAATCGAGGTCTTGGCACTTGCGGCACATCATCCACGCCGACCTGGACGCCTTCTACGCCGCCGTAGAGCAGTTGGACAACCCGGAATTGGCGGGCAAGCCCGTGCTGGTCGGCGGCCGACCGGAGAATAGAGGGGTCGTCGCCACCGCTTCCTACGAGGCCAGGGAGTTCGGCGTGCACTCGGCCATGCCTATGCGGACGGCCGTGAACCGTTGCCCCCAGGGGATAATCGTCCCGCCCAGGTTCGGCCGCTACCGGGAGAAGTCCGGCGAGGTGATGGCGATCTTTCGGGACCTGACCGCCCTGGTGGAACCCCTCTCTCTTGACGAAGCATATCTGGACGTGACTGCGATGGTCGAAGGCGGGCAGGCGCCGCTGGCGATCGCCCTGGACCTCAAGCGCCGTATCGCGGACGAGACCGGGATGGTCCTATCCGTGGGTGTCGGCACCTGCAAGACGGTTGCCAAGATTGGCTCTGACTTGGACAAGCCCGACGGTCTGGTGGTGGTCCAGCCCGGAGACGAAGCGGCATTCCTGGCGCCGTTGGCCGTGAACAAGCTGTGGGGCATCGGCCCCAAGACCGCGGAACGGCTGCACCTGGAGGGCATCGAGACCATCGGGCAGTTGGCGGAGCAATCCCTGGAGTGGTTCGCCAGGATGTTTGGCCAGCGCGCCGCCGGCGTCCGCGACAAGGCCATGGGCCAGGACGATGAGCCGGTGCACACCGAGCGCGCCGCCAAATCGCTTTCCTCGGAGACCACCTTCGCCAACGACGTCGGCGACGAGGCCGAACTGAGAGGCGTGTTGGAACGCCAGGCGGTCGGAGTGGCCCATCAGTTGGAGCGAAAGGGCCTCAAGGGCCGGACGGTCACGGTGAAGCTGCGGCTGGCCGACTTCACCACCTTCACCCGCCAGTCCACCCTGCCCTACCACACCAATGCTGAAGAGCCGATCAAAGAGACGGCCTGGGCGCTGCTGTCGGCGGAGTTGGAACCGGGGCGGACCTTCCGGCTGCTGGGCGTCGGGGTCACCAACTTTGGAGACACGCCGGAAGCCGAGGACCCTGAAGAGCAGCAACTGCCGTTGTTCGCCGGTGACGACTCCTCGGACGATGCCTAAAACACGTTGGATAGCCCTCCGCCACTCATGTCACCCTGAGAGGAGCGAAGGGTCTCTTTGTCCTTGATCAGTGTTGGTCCAGCGGCAACGAGATTCTTCGGCTGACGCCTCTGAATGACAATGGGGTGTGCTGCCCGACCCTCACCCAAGTCTGTCACCCTGAGTGTAACGAAGGGTCTCGTTGCTCTTGATGAGCGCAGGGCTGGTGGTAACGGGATTCAGCGGTCTAGCTGAGGATCAAGGCCCTAGCGGAACAGGTCCTTATCAGACCCCCGCAGGAGGCGTTGGATGCCGGCGTTTTCCATGGGGATATAAGGGTAACCCCGGATGATGCTCACGGGAACGCCAGCCACCTTGCCGCCCACCAGTTCCCCGGCGGCAGCCAATTCATCGGCGACGGCGATCTCGGTGGTGAACAGCTCGTGGCCGAAGCTGTCCATCTGGCCCACGTAGCTGTGAAGAGGGTCCAGCCCGGCGACCCCGATGGCCACGTCGGTGGCGCCGTTGCGCCAGGGCCGGCCAAAGGTGTCGGAGACGATCACCGCCACGTCGACGCCCAGCCGGTCTTTCACCAACCGCCGGATGCCCCGAGCCGAGGCGTCGGAGTCGTCGGGCAGCAGGGCCAACGTGTCTTTGCCCGGGATGTTGGAAGCGTCGATGCCGGCGTTGGCGCAGTAGAACCCGTGCTTGGTCTCGGAGATGATCACCCCATGGTCCATGCGCACGATGCGTTTCGATTCCCG
>CAYMZL010000373.1:0-3006 GCA_964394825.1 uncultured Dehalococcoidia bacterium
CCACTCGGTTGGCCAAGAGGCCCGTTATGCCCTTGATGAGGCCCGTGAACGGGTGGCTGGTGTGCTCAAGTGCCGTCCCAGAGAGGTGGTTTTCACCGCCGGTGGGACCGAGTCGGACAACGCCGCCGTCCACGGCGTCGCCACGGCCCTCCGCGAAACGGGTGACCACATCATTACTTCCAGTGTGGAGCACCATGCGGTGCTCCATTCCTGCCAGCACCTGGAATCCCAGGGCTTTGAGGTCACCTATCTGCCGGTGGATGCCGCCGGCATGGTGCAACCGGAGGCGGTGTACAACGCCATCAACGAGCGCACCACCCTGGTGACCATCATGTACGGCAATAACGAGATCGGGACCATAAACCCCATCTCCGAGATATCCAAGTCCATCAAGGCGCGGACCGAAGAGCTGTCCCGGACCATCGTATTCCACACCGATGCGGTGCAGGCCGCCGGGTTCCTTAGCCTGGACGTCGCTGAATTGGGAGTCGATCTGCTGAGCCTGTCCGGTCACAAGTTTCACGGCCCCAAAGGCACCGGCGTGCTTTACATAAAGCGGGGCACGGCCTATCTGCCGCTGATCCACGGCGGAGGACAAGAAAGGGAACGCCGCTCGGGCACCGAGAACATACCAGGGATCATCGGCCTTTCCCTGGCCCTGGAAGCGGCCAACTCCAACAGGGCGGAGACCAGCAAACGCTGCGCCGCGCTCAGGGACCGAATCATCGAAGCGGTGTTGGAGCAGATACCGGGCAGCCGCCTGAACGGACACGCCACCCAGCGACTGCCCAACAACGCCAATTTCTCCTTCAGCGGAGTGGAAGGGGAACCCATCCTGCTTGGCCTGGACATGGCCGGGATCGCCGCTTCCAGTGGCAGCGCCTGCAGTTCGGGCTCACTGGAGCCCTCCCACGTTCTGTTGGCCTTGGGCCAATCGGCCGAGACCGCCCGCGGCAGTCTCAGACTCACCCTGGGCCGGGACAACACGGAAGAGGAAGTGGAATACCTGCTGGAAGTATTGGTTGACCTGGTCCAGCGTCTGCGCCAGTTGCCCAGTCTGACCACGGCCGGCTCGTGAATCGGCAATGCCGAGTTTCCATCGGAGACACGAGAAGGCACAAGGCACCGATGACCCCGTCCGCCCGAAGAGCCGGCTTGATATCTAAGCGCTCGTTCTTTTGGCTCCTTCTGGTTTTGACGCTATTTTTGATTGCGGCGTGCAGCAGCACGTCGGGCACGCTGGGCCAAAACCACTTGGGCCGGATCCTGAATTTGACCGTGTTGGAGATGGACCGCACCGACGAACTCCGTTACTCGACAATCGACCCCTCCGACGTGATCCGCAAATGGCGGATCCAGCCCTCCGCAGAAGGCCTGGAGTTGCTGTTGATACGCTTCAAGGTCGAGAACCACATCGCCGTGAAAACTGTGTTCGTGGCCGACCAGCAGGCGGTGATCGTGAGGGGTTTCGTCCAGAACGAATACCGCCCCCTCAGCATCAACGACATCGCGTTTCTGGACATGCGCGGTCAGGCGGACGCCACGGTGACCCTGGCAGGGAGCGAATGCCTGGGCGACGCCAGACTGGTCGTGAACGCCGGTACCAACGTTCGGTGGACCAACGATGGGGACACGGGCTCAGTTATCCAGTTCGGCCCCGGCGTACTGCCTGAATTGGGCGCCGACCCGGTCCAGATCGCGCCGGGAGGTTCGGTCTCCCAGCATTTTGGCCAACCGGGGACATTCGATTACCAATGCGGCGGCGGGGACGAGCCGCTCGAGCCAAAGCAGGTCCTGGTGGAGAACGCCGATTCGGTCCGGGACAAGAGGGAGAACAACATCCTCTTTCTGGACGGCCCATTTGAGCTGCTCAAGGGGTTCAAGATCGACGGCTGGATGGTCTTCGAGGTCCCGATAGGGACCAAGATCCGCGACCTGCGCTGGCGGGCCGGGGACAGTATCACGATCCGGTTCTGACCGTCCCTTACCAGGTTCCTACTTCCCCCTTGAATCCTCTTTAACCGGCTGTCTTCATCCCAGCCATCCCCGTTGGCGGCGGGTTAGAATCTAGGTCATATCTATCGGGGAGCGTCTATGCGCCGGTATTTGGACATACTGGTCTTCGGCGGGGAGAGAAGGGGGGCCCAGAGCGCTCCGCCTCCCGTGTGGCGCAGGCTATTCCACGTGGTCGCCGGGTCTTCCATCCCCCTGACCGGCATCTTTCTACCGGAGACGGCCATGATCTGGGCCCTGTCCTTCCTCGCTGGGGGAGGGTTGGCCCTGGACCTGGCACGGTTTAGGCTGGGGTGGCTGAACCGGATGTTTACCCGTTGGCTGGCGCCGCTCTTGAAGCAGGATGAGGCGGCCCATATCACCGGGGCAACCTACATGCTCATCGCCGCCCTGCTGGTTTACGTGCTATATGGCAAAGAGGTGGCCATCCCGGTCATGTTCTTCCTGTCCCTCGGCGACCCGGCGGCGGCGCTGGTGGGACGCCGCATGCCCGGCCCACGGATACGGGGCAAGTCTCCCCTGGGGACAGCGGCGTTCATCGGGGTTGGGGCCGGCGCCGCGGCGGTGCTGGTCGCGGCCAACGGTATCGACCACCATTGGGCCATTTGGGCCGGGGCCGCGGTGGCCGGAACCGTGGAACTTGCGTCGGTCCCGCCGGATGACAACCTGGCTATACCAATCATTGCAGGCACGGCAATGCACTTTTTGGGAGTCTGAGCTAATACCATGACCAGACGGATTTGATACTCTGCGCAACGCTCCCATCTCCGACAGAATCGAGAGTCTCCCCGATGCATCGGGGGACCTACCCTTCCCAGCTGCGGGGGCTTGCCTCAAAAGTGACAATAATGGCCCGTGGCCCCGATTCCATCGGGGCTCCATGTACGTCTCCCTCTGTCACCCCGAGTGTAGCGAGGGGTCTCGTTGTTCTCGGTCAGTGCTGGTATGTTAGCAACGAGATTCTTCGGCTGACGCCTCAGAATGACAGTTTTG
>CAYMZL010000374.1:0-3004 GCA_964394825.1 uncultured Dehalococcoidia bacterium
CACGCCATCACGTTTTCCGACACCACCCGGCAAACTCCGGGATGACTCATGTTTTAGAGTGGGGGTGAAATCGTATCAGTCAATTTCACCTAGATGCGTCACTGGTTAGCGACGGAAGACGGGTTTCGCAGGCGTTCTCCATGGAACCACAAGCAATCCTGAGAAACCCCGAACTATTCGCTACTGCGCGCTGGTCCGCCAAATCACTTCAAATATATGTTCCTCGTCGTCGAACCCTTTGAGCGTTCTCCGCCCAAGATCCGAGTACTCATGCCCGGTGTTGGCCTGGCCACTGGCGACTTTTCGCAATAGGTCGGACACCAGTATCTGGCCTCCGGCGGCCTCATTCATTATTCTGGCGGCCACCACAACGGCGGTGCCAAAATAATCATCTTCCTCTTTTATCACTTCCCCCAGATTGACGCCTATGCGCACCTTTAATTGCCGGTCCGGGTTTTGGCGGTTGAACTCTTGCAGTTCTTTTTGAATCTCCACCGCGCAAGAGACGGCTTTCCGTGCGCTGTAGAAGGCAATCATGAAACCATCGCCGGTGGTTTTTACTTCCTGACCACCATGGTTGTCCAGTTGTTGGCGGATTATCCTGCTGTGGACCGCCAACAGCGATTGGTTCTCCTCATCCCCCAATCGAGTGAGCAACTGAGTTGAACCTTCCAAGTCGGTAAACATGATGCTGGCAGTGATTTCCCGTACGCGCCGCTCTAGCTGAGTGTAGGCTTGCTCCAATTCCCGCAGAAGATCCTGTTGCTGGTCCTCGGCATTCCTGCGGGCCTGCCGTCCTTCGGCCTCGCGTAGCTCCCTTTCAACCGCGGGGCCCAGCCTGGCCAGATTGCCCTTCAAGATGTAGTCATGGGCGCCGGATTTCATCGCTGCCACGGCAAGGTCTTCGCCTATGCTGCCCGAAACGATGATGAACGGCAGGTCCAGACCCGTTTCGTGCAGTAGCTTCAAGGCTTGGAGGGAATTGAACTTGGGCAGACCGTGGTCGCAGAGAACAACCTCCCACCCGCCTTCTTCCAACGCGGCGCTCAATTCCTGCTCTGTTTCGACCCGTTCGGACACCGGGTCGAACTGCGCTCTCCGCAGTTCCCGCAACATCAGTGCCGCATCGTCTTCCTGGTCTTCGACGATCAAGACCCGCAACGGAGTGCTCATTCAGGCCTCCCCTCACCTAGGCGGAGGTTCGTTCAATACCAGCCAGTACAGGCCGACTTGCCGAACCGCTTCGGTGAATTGCGTAAAGTCCACCGGCTTGTGGATGTAGCTATTGACGCCGAGATTATAGGAATCGACAAGGTCTTGGTCTTCTTTGGAGGATGTGAGGACCACGACAGGCAACCGCCTGGTCCGGTCATCAGCCCGGATTCGCTTTAAGACTTCCAGGCCATCGGCCTTGGGGAGTTTGAGGTCCAGCAAGACCAAACGGGGAAGGTCAGTGACATCACGGTCCGAATGGGCGCCGTTCGCAAACACGTAATCCAGGGCTTCGACTCCGTCGCGGGCCACGATTACCTCGTTTGAGATGTTGTTTCGATTCAGGGCACGGATGGTCAACGCCTCATCGTCGGGGTTGTCTTCCACCAGCAGGATAACGTCACCGGCCATTGGTTCTAATCCTCCTTCACCCCAGGGTGAAATAGAATGTGGCGCCCTGCTCCACTTCGGCCTCGGCCCAGACACGTCCCCCGTGGCGGTGGATGATGCGCTGAACGGTGGCCAGGCCGATGCAGGTGCCGGAAAACTCAGTCATGGCGTGGAGCCGCTGGAAGGCGCCGAAGAGATTGGCCGCGTAGGCCATGTCGAAGCCGGCGCCGTCGTCCCGCACGAAGTAGGCCGGCCGGCCATCCTTTTCGGTAACGCCGAACTCAATCTTCGCTGTTGGATGGTTCCCGGTAAACTTCCAGGCATTCCCCATAAGGTTATCCAGCACCGTGCGCAACAGGTGCGGGTCTCCCATTGTAACGGCTCCCTCGGACACTTCAAAGGTAACCTGACGGTCTGAGTCCCCCTGTTGAAGCTCCGAGGCCACCAGCCGGGCTATGGCGCTCAGGTCTACCTCCTCGCGGCGAATGTCAGCCCGCGTCACCCGGGACAGATTCAGCAGGTCGTCGATGAGTATACCCATCCGCTGGCTGGCGGCGCGGGTGCGCCCCAGATAGTCTTTTCCCTGATCATCCAACTGGTCCCCGTAGTCTTCAAGCAATGCCTGGCTGAAACCATCGATGCTCCGCAGGGGCGCCCTCAGATCGTGGGAGACCGAGTAGTTGAAGGCTTCCAACTCTTCGTTGACTGCCGCAAGTTCGATGTCACGGAGTTGCAGGTCCTCCGTCATCTTGTTGAATGCGTCCGCCAGCATCCCGATCTCGTCCCTTGATCCCACCTCGACTCTGGCGGAGAGGTCGCCACCGGCAATGACCGTCGTGGCCCGGGTCAACCGATCCAATGGACGGATCGTCCGCCACGTGACCCACAGCGCCATCGCGCAGATATACAGGAAAACGCCGGTCACGGCGACCAAGAACCATTGGATCTGCTCAATCTTCTCGCGGGCCTCCCGTTCGAACATGCCGATGGCCACGGCGCTCTGCCGCAGCAGAGGCCCGCTGCTGGCCGCGATCGCCTCGGCGGCCTCCAATCCTTCAGCTAATTCCTCCGCCACGGTAATCAAGGCCTTGATATCTTGGTAAAATCCCTCCCACAGCGCCGCCAAGCCGCGTACCGGGTCCAGCAACTCCCGCCTGAGGTCGCCGTCAACCGGGCTCGAGCCCAGGGCCGGGTCGCCGTTGAGTAATACTCGCAATACATCGTCGGTGTTCCCGGCATCTTCGGCCAGTTCCGGCGCGTTTTGCCGGGGGTCCAAGGCGATCTCCAAGACCCGGGAGCGCATCCGGCGCAGGGCTTGGCCAACGTCGGTGAGCGCGGTCAAAAAATTGGGGTTCACCCCGCTTGCCTCAGATAGCTCAAGGGTTTCCGATGCCCGGTCACG
>CAYMZL010000375.1:0-3003 GCA_964394825.1 uncultured Dehalococcoidia bacterium
TGATGCCGGGTTGCAACCTCTCTGCCTGGCGGATGGCGTAGTGGTCGGTCATCCCCGAAACGAAGTCCACCGCAGCCCTGTCCGGGTCGGCGCCAGGGCCGAAATAGGGCGGCGGTATCTCCTCGGCGTTCTCCACGAAGTGGTGGTAGAGCAGCTCCACCACATCACGTCCCACTTCGGACTGCCTGGTCTTACCCAGGGGCAGGTAGAGGTTCTGGAACATGTATTCCCGCAACTCCACCATGGCCTCCCGGGCTTCCGGGTCCATGCCGATGGCCGGTTTTTCTTCCGGCGGCCCATGGTCTGGCCCGTTTGGCAGCCCGGAGGCGGGCCACGACGCCTGGACGATGCCGGTGACCAGGGAATTGATCCGCTCGGAATGGGTCGTTCCCAGTATTCGGTTGGCCCGTTCCGGCAGGTCGTCCACCCTCAGCATGCCGGCCCGGATGGCGTCGGCGATGTCGTGGTTCAAGTAGGCCACCGAGTCGGCCAGACGCAGTATCTGGGCCTCCAAGGTCAGCGACTCATCCAGCTCGACGTCCAGAAAATCTCCCCTGGGTTTGGAGTGGGAGATTATTCCCTGCCGCACCTCCCAGGTGAGGTTCAAACCCTCGCCCTCTTTGGCCAATAGCTCGACGATGCGCAGGCTCTGGGCGCTGTGGGTGAAGCCCGGCGGATAGACCCGGTCCAGGGTCTCCTCGCCCAGGTGTCCGAAGGGGGTATGGCCAAGGTCGTGGCCGTAGGACATGGCTTCGACCAGGTCTTCGTTCAGGTTCAATGCCCTGGCGATGGTGCGGCCGATCTGGGCCACTTCCAGAGTGTGGGTAAGCCGGGTGACGTAGTGGTCGCCGGAGGGGGCCAGAAAGACCTGGGTCTTGTGTTTCAGACGGCGAAAGGCGTTGGTGTGGATGATCCGGTCCCGGTCCCGCTGGAACTCGGTGCGCAGGGGCGACGGAGTCTCGGCCCGCTCGCGGCCCAACGACCGGCTGGAACGGCTGGCGTAGGGGGAGAGGTTCTCTTCCAAGGCTTCCAGGCGCTGCCGCACCTGTAATTCCTCTACCGGACCGGTTTTCATTTTTCTGCCCGCCTCAGCCGGCATCTGCCGGGCTTTCTTACCGCCCTCGTTTGCATCTTCCAGGCCTTCGTTCGAGCCCTAGTCCTTCAGCGGGATGGTGCCCCAGGTGATTGTTCCGGAGTCGTTGGAAAGTCCCTTCTCTTTGGCCATTTCCCGGATATTGAGCAGCGTCTCATTGACCTCTGGGGTCAAGAAAACCCAGTCCGGTTCCTCGGGGATCCAGTAGGGCGAGTTGATGCGCACCACCTGATTATCTTTGGCGTTCAAGTAGATGCCGAATTTGGATGCTTGCTGCATAAATCTCTCCGAGACCCTTTGTCTAATAATACGTTTGGATCAAACTGCCTGCCCGGCCGGTTCCTGTTGGGTCCTGCCACCGTAGACGCCGCGAAGTTCCGGCGGCAATTGATCGGCGACGCGGCCCATCACCATATCCAACAAGCTGGACATCACCGCTTTGCTGGGATTGCCCTCGATCACCGGCAGGGTGAAGGGCGGTCCGATGCTGGCCTTCATCCGCCGGAGGGGGAGGGCGATGCGCCAGAGGGGAAACGTCTGCGTGCCCGTGACCGCCACCGGCAGGATGGGCGCCTGGGACTTCAATGCCAGGTAGACCACCCCCAACATCCCCTTCTGGAGGGTGTGGTCCGGGCTGCGGCGCCCTTCGGGGAAGATCACCACGGCCCTGTCGCGCTCAAGATTCTGCATCAGGACCCGCATGGCGTCAATCCCGGCGCCCGACCGGTTGAAGGGCGATACGTGGAATGCCCGCATGCAGAAGCGGGCTATGGGGTTCTTGAAAAGCTCTCGCTTGCCGATGAAGAACAGTGGTCTGGGGATGGCGGCCACCAACAGGGGCGGATCGTTCAAGGACAGGTGGTTGCAGACGACGATCAGCGGGCCGAACTGGGGAACGCACTCCGCCCCGGCAATCTCCAGGCGGCCAAATGTCCGGAAGCAGAACCGCGCCAGCCAGTGTCCGATGCGGTATAGGATCTTGGCGTCTTGCACGCCGGTCAACGGGCTTTAGCCCGGTCAACGATCTTCCGCACCACCTGCTCGATGTTGAGACCGTCGGTGTTCAGTTTCCAGGCGTCCTTCGCCGGCTTCAGGGGCGAGTCGTCACGGTTGGTGTCGACCGCATCCCGAGCCAGGGTCTCGGTCAAGACCGTCTCCAGTTCCACGGATTGACCCCGGTCCCGCATCTCCTGCCAGCGTCTCCGGGCCCGGTTCTCGGGCGAAGCGGTGAGGTAGACTTTGAGGTCGGCATCGGGCAGGACGACGGTCCCGATGTCACGGCCGATCATGACGATCTTGCCCTGGGCGGCGGTCTGCCGCTGCTGGGCCACCAACGCCCTGCGCACCGGCGGGGCCTTGGAGACTGCGGAAACATTACCGTCAACGGAGGAATCCCTGAGTTCCGGCCCCAACGAATGGCCGGCCACCGACACCTGGCCGCCCTCGTCTCCGACCATGTCCACCGGGTTGGTGCGGGCCAGTTCGCCCAGGGAGGTCTCATCTTCAACTGGAATTCCGGAGTGCAGGGCCAGCCAGGTGATGGCGCGGTACATGATGCCGGTATCGAGGTAGGCGAACCCCAGGTTTCGGGCCAATTCCCGCCCCACCGCTGTCTTGCCGGCGGCTACCGGGCCGTCGATGGCGATTACGCTGACTCCGCGGGCCAATTGCTCCCTCTATCGGTGTTTTGCGGTGTTTTGTAGGTATAAATGCTACGCACCGGCATTATACACCGCAGGCCAGGGCTTATTGCCTTGAGGTTATCCAATTGGGGGATTAGATTAGAGTCCAGGGGATAAATGACCGGCGTAATATCAAACGATGGTGGCAACCGTAATTAACCGTTCCGTCATAGGCGTATCTTGGAAAACTAGCCTGCTGGCTGCCGGATTCCTGGGCACTCTGGTCCT
>CAYMZL010000376.1:0-3000 GCA_964394825.1 uncultured Dehalococcoidia bacterium
CTCCCACAGGCTCCATCTGGTAGATGCTGGCGTCGGTGCTGTAGAGCACACGGGTGAAGGGGTCGAACTTGACCTCGCCCGAGACCCGGCGCTTCAGCGCGTTCTCGATGTCGGCCCTTTCCGATGCGTGGACCCTCGCCGCCGCCGTGGTGGCCATGTGGTTACTCCGTGGTGATTAGTGATCAGCTTACAGCTATCAGCGCTCAGCTTATCGGAATCGGGATTTGGCTTCAAGGTGGGCGGGCTTCGGCGTCAACGATTGTGGCGTGTCCTGGCTGCATGTAAACTGATGGCCGACCTGTATTGATAGGAGCACCGTTTGAAGGTCGCTTACTCGCTGTCCAACAACCAAGGAATGGAAGATATCCAAGGGGTGATAGACCTGGCCGTCCGCGCCGAGGAACTGGGGTTCGACTCCGTCTGGGCCAGCGAGCACGTCTTCAACGTCAGCTACGTTTACGACCGCATCGGCGATAAGCCCTACTATGAACCGCTGACTGTCCTGACCTACGTGGCGGCCTGCACCAAGACCATCGGCCTGGGCACCAGCGTCCTGGTTCTCCCCTACCACAATCGCATCCGTCTGGCCAAAGTCGCCGCCACCCTTGACGTCCTGTCCGGCGGGCGGTTGATGCTGGGCGTTGGCGTGGGAGTGATCGAGGAAGAACTGGAGGCCATGGGCAGCCCCTACGCGGAGCGGGGCGCCATCACCGATGAGACCATCGCCATCATGAAAGAATTGTGGACCAAGGAAGACCCCAGTTTCCAGGGCAAGTACCACAGCTTCTCGGGCATGAAATTCACGCCCAAGCCGGTGCAAAAACCCCACATCCCGATAATCATCGGGGGCACCAGCCGGGCCGCCATCCGCCGGGCCGCCCGCTCCGGCACGGCCTGGCATCCCACGGCCCTGTCCCCGGAGGTCCTGGCCCAGGGCATGGATTACCTGAAAGAGCAGGCCGTGGCGGCAGGCCGCGACCCATCTGAGATCGCCGTCTCGGTCAGCGCCGCCATCGGCGACACCCACAATCACGACCGCTATTCCCTGGGAGAAGACCCGGAAGAGATCCTCGAAAGGTCTCAGAAATACCGGGAGATGGGCGTCGAACGCCTGGTAGTTTCTCCCAACACCCGTGACCAAAACCGGCTTCGCCCCATCATGGAGATGCTGGCGGAAATAGTGATCCCCGCCGTCCAAACCTAAAAGCTGACCGCCCCGATGGAATCGGGGCTGACAGCTCCATAAGGAGACCCCCATGACCACCCCCACCCACTCATCCACGGAAGTAAAGGACCTGCAAGAGTCCGCCCTGGAGCACCTTTGGGTCTACCTGCGGGAACCGTCCGACATGGCCGAGAAGGGCGACCCAACCATCTTCGTCAGCGGCGAGGGGGTCCACGTCACCGACGCCCTGGGCAACACCTCCATCGACGGCATGTCGGGGTTGTGGCTGAAGAACGTGGGCTACGGCCGCACGGAGATCGCCGACGCCGCCTACCAGCAGATGCTGAAGCTGACCTACATGCCCCTGGGCACGACCACCGAGCCGACCATCCGGCTGGCCGAGAAGATCTCCCAGATCGCCCCCGGCGATATGACCCGGTCCTTCTTCACCAGCGGCGGCTCGGAAGCGGTCGAGACCGCGTTGAAGCTCAGCCGCGCCTACTTCAAGCGGGTGGGCGAGCCCAACCGGACCAAGTTCATCAGCCGCAAGGGCTCCTACCACGGCGCCACCATGGGCGCTCTGGCCCTAGGCGGCTCCTACATGTTCCCCAAGATCGATTACGAGCCGTTGATGCCCGGAGTCTTCCACGTTCCCCAGCCCCTGCCGTACCGCTGCGAGTTCGGCGGCCAGACCCCTGAGGAGTGCGCCGAGCTCTGCGTCAACGCCGTCGAAGAGACCATGAAGTTCCAGGACCCCGACACCATCGCGGCGGTGGTGGCCGAACCCATCTCCAGTCCTCTGGGCTGCGTGGTCCCCGGCGACAACTACTGGCCCCGGCTGCGGGAGATCTGCGACAAGTACGGCTGCCTGCTCATCGCCGATGAGGTGATAACCGGCTTCGGACGCACCGGCAAGATGTTCGCCACCGAGCATTGGGGCGTGGTGCCCGACATCATGACCGTGGCCAAGGGACTCACCAGCGGCTACATCCCCATGGGCGGGGCCATCACCCGCGGCGCCATCTCCGATGCCTTCATCGGCAGTTCGCGGGCATCCTTCAAGCACGTCATCACCTTCGGCGGACACCCCGTGGCCGCCGCCGCCGCCCTGGAGAACATCGAGATCATGGAGAACGAGGGAATGGTCCAAAATTCCGCCCAGATGGGCAGTTATTTGCTGGACGGTCTGAAGGAGATAAAGGAGAAGTACCAGATGATCGGCGACGTCCGCGGCCTGGGGCTTTTCTGCGGCGTTGAGATAGTCGCCGACCGAGAGACCAAGGAGTACTTCCCAGCCGAGGCCGACCTGGCCAACCGCCTGACCCAGGGCTTCGCCGGTAACGGCCTGCTCCTCCGTGGCGGAGACCGCATGAACGTCGCCCCGCCGCTCTGCATCACCTCCGGCGAGGTCGACGATCTGATCTCCATCATGGACAAAGTCTTCGACCAAGTCTCCAAGGACTTGGGCGTCTAGCAGAGAAAAACACAAGTCCCCTCTCCCTCGCAAGGGGGAAGGCTAGGATGGGGGCAGACTCCCCACTGCTGGTGGGTATACACTCGCTGGCCGCCGCCGAGGCCATGCTCATGGGAGCCAAGTCCGGGGCCGACCCAGCCCTGGTTTATGAGTTGGTCAGTTCCGGCTGGGGGCAGAGCTTCATGCTGGACCGCAACGCCCCGGTGATGCTGGACCAGACCTACGACGACGCCCGCGCCCCGCTCAAGACCATCCTGAAAGACCTGGGACTGATACAAGAACTGGCCCGGAGCATCGATACGCCCACCCCCGCCGGAGACTTGGCCTACAAGGTCTTCACCGAGGCTGCGGAGGCAGGACT
>CAYMZL010000377.1:0-2986 GCA_964394825.1 uncultured Dehalococcoidia bacterium
CCGGCCATCGCCGTCCACCACTGGGAGAAAGCTCAGGTTATACCGCTGCATCATCCGGGCGCACTCTTCCTGGTCCGTCTCGGCGGTAACCGAAGTGAATTCCCGGTCCATGATGTCGCCGACCAGAGAACTGGAACGGGCCAGGGCTAAGCGGGTGACGCTCAGCGACCCGACCAGGCGATGTTGGTCGTCCACCACCAGCACCGAGTTGATATTCTCGGCGTCGGGCCCCAATAACCGGAGTTGGTCCAGGGCGTTGGGAGTCCTCGTCGCCTCGGTGACCACCGGGTATTCGGGAGTCATCAGGCCGCCGGCGGTGTCATCCCGGTACTGGAGGAGTGCCGTCACCTCTGCCGCGTCGGCCATGGCCTCCAGGGTTTCCTGGCGCTTCTCTTCTGGTATCTGCCCCAACAGGTCCGCGGCCACGTCTGGGCCGGTCAGGTCGAGGACCTGGGCCAGGTCGGCGGGCTCACGTCCACCAACCATCACGGCGGATTCCTCGGGCTCTAGGTATTCCAGTATCTCGGCCACTATCCAGGGGTCCAGGTCCGCCAACAGCGATTGCCGAACTTCCCGGTTCAACCCGCCCAGCACCTCACCCTGGTCCACCGGGTGCAATTGGGCAAAGCGGCTCAGGGCCTCCGGCCGTTGGCCGGATTCCAAAAGACGCCCAATGTCTTGGACCAGTTCCTGGATCACCTCTTCGGGTGGCCGGGACTGGTCTTCGGCAATGGAATCAGGCGGTGTTATCTGTGAATGGTCCATCTGGTTTTTACTGGGCGCAGACCGTCAATCGGCCGCGATTGAGATGGTCCGCCGAGTGCAGATCCGTCATCTGCCGGCCACGGGACCCTCGTCCATCCAGGCCCGGCACGGGAGGAAAATCAGCGTTTCAACAATTGTAACAGGCAGCCAGCCGACGGGACATCCGCCTTCCCGAACCGGCGCCATTGCGCATCCGGGCGGGGCTCCTTAAGATGTTTCAACCAGACCGGAGTTGAGCTCCAACCCTGCCCTCGATCCGTGCCTGAAACGGCCATGACTGTGATAAAATATGCGGGCGCCACCCAAGAAAGGCGGCCGCCCGAAGGCCGCCTTTCGCGCTTTGCCCGCACTATTAAATAGACGGTCGGATGCCCAGGGCCTCACAGTTCAGAACGCAAGGACCTTTCGCCAATGCCGGCCCCGTTACTGATCGAAACAATCCAGCAGCTTGTGGCCCAGGCCTTGGAAGCCGCCCGGCAAGAAGGCGTGCTGCAGTTGGAGACCATGCCCGAGATCCAGGTGGAGCGGCCTGGGAACTCCGACCACGGCGATTTTGCCACCAACCTGCCCCTGCGCCTGGCCCGGGCCACCCGTATCAGCCCCCTGGAGTTGGCCCAGTCGCTGGCCGCCCGTATCCCCACCGGCGACGTGATCGAGCGGGTTGAAGCCGCCCCGCCTGGGTTCGTAAATTTCTACCTGAAGGATTCCTGGCTCCAGCAACAGGTCGATATGGTGCGCCAGGCCGGCAACGAGTTCGGCAACGTCGACACCGGCCACGGCCGCCGGATGATGGTGGAGTTCGTCAGTGTAAACCCCACCGGGCCGGTCCACGTGGGCCATACCAGGGGCGCGGTCTTGGGCAGCGCTCTGGCCAACATCCTGGAGGCGGCCGGATATGAGGTCACCCGGGAATACTACGTGAACGACGCCGGTAGTCAGATGCAGGCGTTCTACCAGTCGGTCCTGACCCGCTACAAGGAGCACCTGGGCCGGGAAGCCGAGATGCCGGCCAACGGCTACATGGGCGATTACATCATCGACCTGGCCAAGGAGATCGCGGATTCGGAGGGGTCCCGCTTCCTCGACCAGGATGAAGAGCAGGCCCTGAAGGAGATCGGCGACATCAGCCGCGAGAAGATGGTGGCCGTTATCAAGGAGGACCTGGCCGGGATCGGAGTGGAGTTCGACAACTGGTTCAGCGAGCGCACCCTGTACCAAGAGGGGGAGTATGACACCGCTCTAAATCTCCTCCGCGAGGAGGGCTACCTATCGGAGCGGGACAACGCGCTGTGGTTCAACTCCACTATGCTCGGCGATGACAAAGACAACGTGGTGGTCCGTTCCTCAGGGGAGCCGACCTACTTCGCTTCGGACATTGCCTACCACTACAACAAGTTCATCAGCCGGGGTTTTGACGCCGTGGTGGACATCTGGGGCGCCGACCACCAGGGTCACGTTCCCCGGATGAAGTCGGCGGTCCAGGCTTTGGGCATCGGACCCGGCCGCCTCACCGTGCTTATCTCCCAGATGGTGACGCTCCGCCGCGGTTCCGAGTTGGTGCGGGCCTCCAAACGCACCGGAGACTTCGTGACACTGAAGGAACTGGCCGAAGAGGTGGGTCGGGACGCCTGCCGTTTCTTCTTCCTGACCCGGACTCCGGCAACCCAGATGGAATTCGACTTGGAGTTGGCCAAGAAGGAGTCTTCCGAGAACCCGGTGTATTACGTGCAATACGCCCACGCCCGCAACGCCAGCATCGTCAGCCTGGCCCGGGAGCGGAACATCGACTGGAGCAACGGCGATGTCAGCCTGTTGACCCACCCCAGCGAGCTTGAACTGATCCGGGCCATGCTGCGGCTCCCCGAACTGGTGGCCCAGATGGCCGAAACGCTGGAACCCCATCACCTGCCCCACTACGCCATGGACCTGGCCAACGCTTTCCATGCGTTCTACGAGAATTGCCGGGTGGTCTCCTCCAAGGAGGAGGACAATGCCATGACCGCCGCACGGCTGAAGTTGGTGGAGTCGGCCCAGATCGTGTTCCGCCGCACCTTGGAACTGATGGGCATGAGCGCCCCGGACCGCATGTAGGCGCCGTCCCACCTCAGACCCCCCAACCGGCCAAGGCGCCCAGCTTTTCTCTCCGGCTTTTCTCTATCCAAAGGACGGGTTTTTCATCCCGGCAGGAGAATCGCCGCGGTGATACATCGCCTGCCTGTAG
>CAYMZL010000378.1:0-2972 GCA_964394825.1 uncultured Dehalococcoidia bacterium
TGTCGGCCTTCCAGGAGCCCCTATTGGAATGGGTCGAGAAGCAGAGTCATTGGCGGCCCAACGTCCTGAACTTCACCCGCCGCTTTCTTGAGGACGGACTGAAAGACCGGGCCATATCCCGGGACCTGACCTGGGGGATTCCGCTGCCCTTGGAGGGCTACGATTCCAAGCGCATCTACGTCTGGTTCGAGGCGGTCATCGGCTACCTTTCGGCGGCCGTGGAATGGGCCGAGAAGAGCGGGAACCCGGGCGCATGGGAGGACTTCTGGAAAGACCCCAACACCAAGAGCTACTACTTCATCGGCAAGGACAACATCCCCTTCCACAGCATCATCTGGCCGGCCATTCTCTTGGCATATGGCCATGACTTGAACCTGCCCTACGATGTGCCCGCCAACGAGTTCCTGAGCCTGGAGAACCAGAAGTTCTCCACCAGCCAGAACTGGGCCGTCTGGTTGCCCGACTACCTGGAAAGGTACGACCCTGACCCCCTGCGCTACCTGCTGTCCATCAACATGCCCGAGTCGGGGGACTCCGATTTCTCCTGGTCCGAGTTCGTCCGCCGCAACAACGATGAACTGGTGGCGACCTACGGCAACCTGGTCAACCGGGTGCTGTCCTTCACCTACCGCAACTTCGACGGCAAGGTCCCCGGCGTCCAGTCTCTGGACGAGGTGGACGAGGGCCTGCTCCGCACCGCCCGGGAGACCATGGCCTCGGTGGACGAGAGCCTATACAACTGCCGGTTCAAGGCCGCCATCACCCAGGCTTTCGGTCTGGCCCAGGAGGCCAACCGTTACCTGGACACCAAGGCCCCGTGGAAGATCATCAAGGAAGACCGGGACCTGGCGGGGGCCAGCTTGACCGTGGCCATGCAGGCCATCAACTGCCTCAAGACCATCCTCTATCCCTTCATGCCCTTCAGCGCTCAGAAGGTCCACGAGTTCCTGGGATTCGACGGCCCCGTCGAAGAGGGCGCGTGGGACTTCGATTCCATCGTGGACGGCATCAAGGCCGGCGCCAGCCTGCGGCAGCCCTCGCCGCTGTATACTAAGCTGGACCTGGATATCATCGAGGAAGAGGTCCAGAAACTGGGAACCGGGACCCCCAGCTAATAATATGCTCCACGGCCTAGACCAGCGCACAGCCTCCATCTACGCCCCGGTCCAAGAGGGATTGGCCCGGGTGGATGACAAACTCCGCAGCCTGGCGGAGACCGAGACCTCTCCCGTCCAGCCCCTGCTCCAGTACGTGACCGATGCCGGCGGCAAACGGGTGCGCCCGGCCATCACCCTGCTGGCCGCCCAGTTCCATCCCCACGACCCGGCCCGACCCATTTTCATGGCCAGCGCCGTGGAACTGCTCCACCTGGCCACCCTGATCCACGACGACACCGTGGACAATTCGCCCCTGCGCCGCGGCCGGGCCACGGTGAGCAATACCTGGAGCCCGCAGGTGGCGGTGCTCTTCGGCGACTATGTCTTCGCAACCTCGGCCACCTTTGTCTGCGACACCCAGAACATCCGGGTGATCCGCCGGTTCTCCGAGACCATCATGGAACTGGCCAGCGGCCAATTGATGGAGTACTTCACCGCCTTCGACGTCTCCCAGGCCAGGGACCTCTACAACGACCGCATCTACCGCAAGACGGCGTCGCTGTTCTGCACCGCCAGCGAGTCGGGCGCAGTGTTGGGCGAAGCGCCGGAGAATGAGGTGCAGGCCCTGCGGGACTATGGCTACAACATCGGCATGGCCTTTCAGGTGGGCGACGACCTGTTGGACTTTCAAGGCGACGCCTCCAATCTGGGCAAGCCGGTGGGCAGCGACCTGCTGAACGGGGTGTTGACCCTGCCCACCATCATGCTGATGGAGCGTTACCCCAACGACGACCTGGTCCAATCCCTGTTTCAAGACCCGTCGAATGACGGCAAGCTGCGGAAGGTGGTGGAGGTGATCAACGACTCGACCATCCTGCCCGACTGCGAACAGGTGGTCCAAGACTACAGCGACCAGGCCCGCCAGGCCCTCCAGGTCCTCCCCGACTGCGACCCCAAACGCTCCCTGCTGGACCTGGCTGACTACCTAATAGCCCGCCGCCGCTAACAGCCGGCGCCGGCAGAGCCGGGTTTTCTGGGGATGAAGCTGGGTCCGTTGAACGATTCGCTGTCGAATTTGACCTTTCCTGGGGCAACCAAAATCCCCCTTAGTCCCCCTTTAAGAAAGGGGGAAATAGAATCTTTCTTTCCGTGATTGGAAAACCGGGCTGTTTTTCACCAGAAGAGGGATAAAGCCCCCCTTTCGTAAAGGGGGGTTGGGGGGATTTCCACCCCTCAAACTAGGGCTAACTCCTGAGGTCGATGAGAGTACGGTTCCTACTTCTCCGGATGCCAGCTCTTACCGCCCTTCCCACACTACCCGTCCTCCCACCATCGTCATCCTTGCCTTGATGTCCTTCAGGCCCTCGGGGTCCATTGACAGCGGGTCGGCGTCCACCAACACCAGGTCGGCCATTTTTCCGGGGGTGATGGTTCCTTTGTCAGCTTGCGTGCCCTCGGACTCGGCGCCCGACAGGGTGTACATGCGCAGGGCCGACTCGATGCTGACGTGGCCCGAGCTGCCCGGGTTCTTCGATTCCGGAAAGGGCCGGCCTTCATGGTCCTTGCGGGTGACGGCGCTGTAGATGGCGGGCCACGGGTTGGGGTTGGTCACCGGGGCGTCCGACCCAAAGGCGAGCGGTACAACCGAGTCCTGTATCGCGCCGATGGCGTACAGATGGGATTGCAATGATGCCGCAACGGTTCGACGGTAGATTGGCCCGTTCCAGTGGATGAACCCCGGTTGGGTGACCACCGCGGCCCCGCTGCGTCGCACGGCAGCCAACACCTCGGGCGGGCATTCGGAGCAATGCTCGATCCGCTGGGGCGGGACGCCGGAGGGGAGCGGCGGCATTTCCGATAGCACCTGGGCCGCGG
>CAYMZL010000379.1:0-2962 GCA_964394825.1 uncultured Dehalococcoidia bacterium
CCGCGCCGCCGAGTACGGCGACGGCTGGATGCCCATCGGGCTGCGTCCCCCGGCCATCCTGGAGCCGGAAGAGCTGGCCGGCAAGATCGCCCGTCTGCGGAAACTGACCGTGGCGGCGGGCCGTCCCGAGGACGCGGTGGCGCTGACCTTCAGCACTGGAATCGTCTTCGACGACTCCGCCGGCAGTTCCCGGCCCGGCAACGCCCGTCCATTGATGCAGGGCCGGCCCGAGCAGATAGCCGCCGACCTCCGCCAGTACCAGGACCTGGGCGTCTCCAACTTCATCATCGGCTTCCAGGGCGCCGCCGTGCCCGAGCTACAGGAAAACATGGAGCGGTTCTCCAGAGAGGTCATGACCCTGGTCCCCGATTAAGGCCGCACAGCGGCGGTTCGACCGTGCCGGTTTCCACCAGCGAGGATTTCACCATGTCAGTCAGAACAGACCTGAGAGCAAAACTCGACAGCGGGCAGCAGATAGTCGCTCCCGGGGCCTACGACCCCATATCGGCCCGCCTGGTCCAGTCCTTGGGCTTCGACACCATCTACACCGGCGGGTACATGAGCGGGGCCCATCTGGCCGTGACCGAGCCGCTGATGACCATGACCGAGCAGTTGACGGTGGCCGAAAAAGTGGTCAGATCCGTGCCCCTTCCCGTGATCTGCGACGCCGACGCAGGATACGGAGAGCCGGTGCATGCCATGCACACCGTCCGTTCCTTCGAAGCCGCCGGGGTGGCCGGGATCCACATCGAGGACCAGTTCTTCCCCAAACGGGCGTCCTACCACGCCGGTCTGGAGCACGTGATTCCCATGGAGGAATTCCTGCAGAAGATTGGCTACGCCCTGAAGGCCCGCACCGACCCCGACTTCATGATCATCGGGCGGACGGATGCGTTCACCGCCGTGGAAGGGGACATGGACGAGGCCATCCGCCGGGGCAACGGCCTCAAGGACCTGGGCGTGGACATGGTGATGCCCCGGGGCGTGCGGGAACGGGAGGACCTGGACACCTTCCGCAAGGGCGTCCCCGACGTGCCGCTGCTGGTGATTGCCGGGGCCGACGACATCACGGTCCAGGAATACCAGGACCTGGGCTACCAATGCGTCATCTACGCCACTTCACCCATCATCGCCGCCGTCGACGGCTACCGGCGCATCTACACCAGCCTCAGGGACACCGGCCACATCGGCATCAACGCGCCCCAAGTCCAGGCCATGCGGGCCGAGGTGGAGGCGCTGATCAGCCTGCCCGAGTACCAGCAGGTGGAGGCGGAGACGACCGAAAAGGACTTCCAGGACCGGGCCCACCACTGACCGGCCTTCGACCTAGGATGCTCCAAGGTCCCTCCGTAATTCCGGCGAATGCCGGAATCCAGAATGCCTGCTTCGGTCACCCATCATCCTGGGCGAGAGTCCTAGATTCCAGCTTCCGCTGGAATGACGGGTTGGGGACAGCCACCACCGTCTTTCCGGAAGTCTTCTCTACTCGCGGACGCAAGAATCGGCTTGGATTGTCGTCTCAGCGGTCCCGGCCGGACCCCGACCTACTGGCCGGGCGCGCGGTATGTCATCGACGAAACCTTTTTGGCTGCTTCGAGCCCCTGGGCTGCAGACAGTAAAACCGTAGTCTTGATGTTAGTCGCCGCCCCCGACGAAGCCGCGATCATCGAGATCGCCGCCATAGTGGTGTCGTCCGGCGTTTCGAGGATGACCACCACGTCGTAGTCACCGAAGCAGTAGTCGAAGCTGTGGAGCTTTCCGCCCAAAGAAGATACCAACTCCTGGAGCACTGCGGTCCGGTCCTCCGGTTTTTGGACCAGTCCTGAGACCGCCTGCTGGGAATAGGATGCCTGCAATAGATACTTGCCCATGATTTCACCCCTTCTTGAAGTTTTTTGAGCCGCCCCCTGCCGTCTAGGCGACGGGCGCCCCATTTCAACGCCAGGTTTAAACCACCGGTGTCTCAACTACCCCGTACTTCTTCTCCAATTCGTAAACGTCGTCCAGGCCCAGCAGCCCGGCCACGTCCCAGCGGGTGCCGTAGCGGTCCGGGTTCACAGCCCCTTCCTCCATCAGTTCGGTGTAGGAATCCTTGAGCTGCTTGTAGATCAGCCAGATGGTGCTGCCGCAGATCATTAACTTGTAGCCCAGGGCGTCCATGTCCTTGGTGTTGGCCAGGTCTCCGTTGTACATCCGGGGCAGGCCGGCCATGTCCTGGGCGTAGTTCTGGATGTCTTCTTGGCTCTTGATGCCGTCGACGAACACCAAGTCCGCGCCCGCTTCGATGTAGGCGTGGCTGCGCTGGATGGTGTCTTCCCAGCCGGTGACCGCGTAGGCGTCGCAACGGGCGATGACCACGAAATCCGGGTCGTTGCGCGCGTCCAGGGCGGCCTTGATCTTCTGCACCGCCTCTTCCTGAGGGATAACCTGCTTGCCGGCGAAGAAGCCGCACTTCTTGGGGAACACCTGGTCTTCGATGTGGACCCCGGCAACCCCCGCAGCCTCGTATTCGCGGATGGTGCGTTGCACGTTCAGGGGGTTGCCGTATCCGGTGTCGGCGTCGCAGATCACCGGGATGTCCACCGCTCCGGCGATGTATTTGGCGTTGGCCACCATCTCGGTCATGGTGAGCAGGCCGACGTCGGGGAAGCCCCGCTCGGCGGCGGTGCCGGCCCCCGTCATGTAAACGGCCTGAAAACCGACCGACTCGGCGATCTTGGCGTGGAAGGCGTTGAGCACGAACGGCGCAACGGTCAGGCGGCCCGAATTGAGCATCTGGCGTAGCTTGGCGGTGGTCTTCATTCCCTGGTCTCCTCTCTCAAAAAGGGGTCCGAATAGGCGCGGACCCATGAATTGAGAGCATGATAACCCAGGGTTTGCCGGACCGCCAGCGGGGGCGAGAAAATCCCCCTCGGTCCCCCTTTACGAAAGGGGGAGGTTCGAGTCCTCTCCCGATCTGAAT
>CAYMZL010000380.1:0-2952 GCA_964394825.1 uncultured Dehalococcoidia bacterium
GGCACGCCATCACGTTTTCCGACACCACCCGGCAAACTCCGGGATGACTCATGTTACTAGCTGCCTGCCGAGCCCCCGGCCTAGTCGGGGGTGCTGCCCAGGGCGGGGACGTTGGACTCATCATCGGAGGCCAGTTGGCGGTTGACCGCGCTCAGGTAGGCCTTGGCGCTGGCGACGATGATGTCGGTGTCGGCGCCCCGGCCGGTGTAGAATCGGCCGTCCTTCTCAATCTTGATGGTGACCGTGCCCTGAGAATCGATGCCCTCGGTGACCGCTTGGACGTTGAAGTCCACCAGCTTGGACTCGGTGCCGATGGCCCGGTCGATGGCGTTGCAGACCGCGTCCACCGGGCCGTTGCCGGTGCAGGCGTCGGTGATGGATTCTCCATCGGGGCCGATGAGCTTGACGGTGGCGGTGGGGATGCCTTGGTCGCCGCCGGTGAACTGGACATGGTCCAGGGTGAAGCTGATTGGCTCGGTGGCCGTCCGCTTCTCCTCGTCCATGAGGATCTCCAGGTCGCGGTCGGTGACTTCCCGCTTCTTGTCGGCCAGTTCTTTGAAGGCCTCGAACACCTTGGCCAGATCTTCCCGGGAGAGGGTGTAACCCAGGTCTTCCAGCCGGGATTGCAGGCCCGCGCGGCCGCTGAGTTTGCCCAGCACCAGGGTATTGCCCGGGACGCCCACCCGCTCCGGCTGCATCACTTCGTAGGTGGAGCGGTTCTTAAGCACGCCGTCCTGGTGGATGCCCGAGGCGTGCCGGAAAGCATTCTCTCCGACGATGGCTTTGTTGGACTGAACGGCCATGCCGGTGATTCGGCTGACCATCCGGCTGGCGGTGTAGATCTGGGTGGTGTCGGCGTTGATCTCAACTTTGAAGTGGTCCTTCCGGGTGTCCAGCCCCATGATTATCTCTTCCAATGAGGCGTTGCCGGCCCGCTCGCCGATGCCGTTGATGCAGCCCTCCACCTGGCGGGCGCCGAACTCGACGGCGATGAGGCTGTTGGCCACGGCCAGTCCAAGGTCATTGTGGCAATGGACGCTTAGCACGACGTTTTCGATGCCGGGAACATTGGCCTGGACGTCTTTCAGCAGTTGACCGAATCCGGCGGACGATGGGATGGCGTACCCCACCGTGTCGGCGATGTTGATCGTGGTGGCCCCGGCCTTGATGACCTCGGTAAGCATCTGGAACAGGTACTCGGGGTTGGTCCGGGTGGCGTCCATGGGTGAGAACTCGACGTCGTCGCAGTAGCCCTTGGCCCGCTCGACCATGGTGACGGCCATGTCCATGACCTCTTCCCGGTTCTTGCGTAGTTGGTGCATTTGGTGGATCTCCGAGGAGGAGAGGAACACGTGGATGCGGGGCCGTTCGGAGTGCTCCACCGACCGCCAGGCCTGGTCCACGTCGTTGGCGACGGCCCGGGCCAGGGAGGCGATGATGGGGCCCTTGATCTCCTTGGCGATGTTGGACACCGCCTCGAAGTCGCCGGGCGAGCTGGCGGCGAAGCCGGCTTCGATGATGTCGACCTGCATCTGCTGCAGTTGCCGGGCGATCTCCATCTTCTCTTGGCCGGTCATGCCGATGCCGGCCGACTGCTCTCCGTCGCGGAGGGTGGTGTCCAAGAGCAATACTTTTTCCATAGCCATCTCTGTTACCTAATCCCTTTCTGTTTTGTGAATTTGGGCGTGCCGTTGCCGCTAGCCGCGGCGCTCAGAAAGGGGCCGCAGGGTCACGTAGTCCACCGCCGCCAGCCCTGCCAGGACCAGCGGGCGATGGTGGACTACACTCAGCGCCTCCAAATACCTCATGATATTGCTCCCGATGATTCTTTTTGCCGAAATATCGAAATTCGGTGATCTCTTATTTGGGGTCCATCCAGGGCATCATGGCCCGCAGTTCCTTGCCGATATCCTCGATCTGGCTGTGCTGGGCCTGTTCCCTAAGGGGCGTGAACCGCTTGCGTCCCTCGTCGTTCTCGGCGATCCATTCGCGGGCGAAGGTGCCGTCTTGAATCTCTTTCAGGACGGCCCGCATGTTGTCTCTCACGTGCTCGTCGATGATCCGAGGGCCACGGGTCAGGTCGCCGTACTCGGCGGTGTCGCTGACCGAGTAGCGCATGTAGTTGAACCCGCCCTGGTACATCAGGTCGACGATCATCTTCAGCTCGTGCAGGCATTCGAAGAAGGCGATCTCCGGGGGATATCCGCCCTCGACCAGGGTATCGAAGGCGGCCTTGACCAGAGAGGTCACGCCGCCGCAGAGGATGGTCTGCTCACCGAACAGGTCGCTTTCGGTCTCGTCCTTGATGGTGGTCATCAGCACGCCCGCGCCGGTGCTGCCGACGCCCTTGGCGTAGGCCAGGCCGATCTCTTTGGCGTGGCCGGTGGCGTCTTGGTGCACCGCCAGCAGGCTGGGCACTCCGATGCCCTCGGTGAACAGCTCGCGCATCCGGTGGCCGGGGGCCTTGGGGGCGACCATCATCACATCGATGGTGTCCGGGATCACGACCTCCTTATAGTGGATGCTGAAGCCGTGGGCCACCATGAAGGCGCTGCCCGGTCTAAGGTTGGGCTCGATCTGCTCCCGGTAGATCCGGCCCTGGATGTGGTCGGGTATGAGCATCATCAGCACGTCGGCCTCTTTGGCCACCTCGGGGACATCGGCCACCCGCAGACCGGCGGTTTCGGCCACCGCCCGGCTCTTGCTCTCGGCGTACAGGCCCACCACCACGTTCTGCCCGTTGTCCTTCAGATTAAGGGCGTGGGCGTGGCCCTGGCTGCCGTAGCCGATGATGCCGATGGTCTTGCCCGCCAGGTGGGCCAGGTCCGCATCCTTGTCGTAATAAACGTCTACCATCTAATTTCGTCCTTCCCGACTATTGCTAGTCCAGATCGATTTGTGCTCTGCGCAGCGCCCCCATCTCCGACTCGGTCGTGAGTCTCGACTTCGTCG
>CAYMZL010000381.1:0-2940 GCA_964394825.1 uncultured Dehalococcoidia bacterium
CAGTCTTGTCGGTCAAATACGGCTTCGACTTGATCGAGTTCGACGCCGAAGTCGATGCCCGGACACAATTGGCTTCGGTGGGTGCGACCGCATGGGACCCCAAGAACCAAGCGGTGATGGAAAGCGCGCCCGCCGCCCCTGCCGGCCTAAACAAACAAGGGAACCTCACGGCGGCCGACCTGGCCAAGGTAATTGGGCTCGATTCCTATCGCCTACAGGCGCCGACGGCCAACGAAAAAACCGAGCTGGACTCTTGGGCCAAGGCTCAGCAGACCAAGGCGGAACTGTCGTCCATCCGCGGAAAAATGAAATTCCAAGGCAGCGCCAAAGCCAAGCCCGGAAAGGTGGTGGAGTTGGCCGGGGTCGGCGACCGGTTCAATGGCAACGTCTATGTGACTGCGGTGCGGCACGAGCTGGTCGGCGGGGACTGGACCACGGAGGCCGAGTTCGGCCTGTCGGCCAACTGGTTTGCTGAGAAACGTGACCTGGCCGCGCCGCCTGCATCGGGCATGCTTCCCGGCGCCGAGGGCCTTCAGATTGGGGTGGTCAAGCAGTTGGATGAAGACCCGGACAACGAGTTCCGTATCCAAGTATCGGTGCCGGTGCTCCAAGCGGAAACCGAAGGCGTGTGGGCCAGGCTCGCGTCGTTCTACGCCTCAAGTGCCTTTGGCGCGTTCTTCATCCCGGAGATTGGCGACGAAGTGGTGTTGGGTTACTTCAACAACGACCCGTCGTACCCGGTGATTCTGGGAAGCCTGTATAGCAGCAGCCGCAGTCCCGCGTACACTCCGACTGCGGACAACTTCATCAAGGCCATCGTGACCTCCAGCGAACTGAAGGTGGAGTTCGACGATGAGAAAAAGATAGTCACCATCGTCACACCGGGCGGGAATCAGATTGTCATCAGTGATGAAGACGAGTCGATTCTGCTCCAAGACCAGAACGACAACAAGGTCGAACTCGGACCCCACGGGATCACGTTGGACAGCCCCAAGGACATCACCATCACCGCCAAAGGAAAAGTCACCATCGATGCCGTCGGGGAGGTTGGCATCACCTCCAAAGCCGATGTGAAGGTGGAAGGTCTTAACGTCAGCAACACCGCCAAGGCGGGCTTTACCGCCAAGGGCAACGCCACCGCTGAGCTATCCGCCTCCGGCCAGACGACGGTCAAGGGGGCCGTGGTGATGATTAATTAGCTATCGGGGGGAGACCAATATGCCACCGGCAACGAGGATTACTGACATGCACGTCTGCCCGATGACCACCGGGCCGGTGCCCCACGTCGGCGGACCGGTGATTGGCCCTGGTGCGCCCACCGTGCTTATCGGAGGCCTGCCTGCGTCGATAATGGGGGACAACTGCGTCTGCGTGGGTCCTCCGGACACCGTCGCCAAGGGTTCGGGAACGGTAATGATAACGAATAAACCCGCAGTGAGAATGGGCGATTCGACGGGACATGGGGGCAGCATTGTTTTGGGCTTGCCCACCGTGATGATTGGGGGCTGAGCAAAGCGCATGGCAGAGGGAGATACCGGCCGGGCGTGGCAGGGGACCGGATGGAGCTTTCCGCCGGACTTCGACTGGCGTTCCAACTCCGTGACCATGGTCTCGGAAGACGAAGACATCAAGCAGAGCCTGGAGATTCTCATGTCGACGGCGCCTGGTGAACGGGTTATGAACCCGTCCTATGGCTGCGGGCTAAAATCGCTGACCTTCGAGAACATCAGCGAAAGCACGCTGACCGAGATACGGGACGTGATAGACCGGGCCGTTCTTTTTTTCGAGCCCAGGATCAAGGTCGATAACATCGATATCGATGTGGAAAGCATCTATGACGGCGTGATAACCATTCACCTTTACTACACGATCCGAAAAACCAACACCAGGGGCAACATGGTGTACCCGTTCTATTTCCGGGAGGGTGAAGGGCCGCTCTCTTAGGCCGGTATGTCAGCGATGTTGAGCGATGGAACAAGTCAAAGGGACCGCATACCGGCCGCGCTGGCCGAGGGTTTTATCAACGTCGACGATTTGGCGTTGCAAGACCTGTTGGCCATCGCGGCGGAGAATGCCGGAAGTCTGCGGTTCTTTGGCGCCGACGATGAGACGAGGGGAGACTGGGAAAGCTTTTTCACCGCCGATGACGCGGCGATCATCGCGCTGATCTTAACCGCGGATGTAAGCGAAGTGGCGGCCGGGTTTTTTAGCAACATCGACCGCAATATCTCATCGTTCGGCAACGGATACGACCTTCGTAAAATCCCCAGCTATGATCTGGCGAGGCGAATTGACTATTGGTACGGCCGCTCCCAGATCTCGCAGAGCGAGGGGAGCCGGATCCTGGGCAGGCGCATTGCCGACCTCATCGACGGAAATCTCCGTAACGAACTGTTATCGTTGGAAAGTTTTATGGCGCAATTCGATGCGTCCTCTGGCCCGGCCTTCCGCCACGGGTTCAACCCCTACTGGTTTTCCGGCCTAAATGGACAGGCCAGGTCCCAGCGAGTGCCAACCCCAGCCGCCGACAGAGAAATCATCGAGCGGTTCTTAGTGCTGAACTTTAATTCCTTCGACAACGCGCTAACGACGCTAAAGGCAGGCGCCGAACGCCGGCTGCCTGCGTCCATGCGGAGCGGGACCCATTCCCCGGCCTCCGGCTTGTTTATCGCATTCACCAAGCTTTTTAAGCATGCGCAAGATAACTTAAACCGTTTTCCGGCGCGGCAGTTGGACTTCTATTACAACGATGTATTAAAAGTCCGAAGGCAGGGGTTCGTCCCAGACAGCACATATCTTGTCTTTTCACCTGACGTTGAGAGCCGAGGGGTTCTGGTAAGAGAGGGCAAGGAGTTCCTCGGGGAAACTGGCGAGGACGGCCAGCCCGTGAACTATACCGCCGACAACGATCTCATGGTGCGCGGCGCCAGGGTCGCTTCG
>CAYMZL010000382.1:0-2902 GCA_964394825.1 uncultured Dehalococcoidia bacterium
CGGAGGTGGCGGCGGCGCTGATGGGCGGGTGGGGAAGCTGGAAGGGCTTCATGTACAGGCCCCGCTCCTTCACCGGGTCCAGTTCCGGGGCTGAGATGTCGAAATACTTGCCGTGGTATTCGAACTTGCCCTCGTTCTCCCAGATCTTCAGGACCACGTCCAGCACCTCGGCCGACCGCTCTCCCACGGCCTGCCGGTCGCTGGCGTCCAGGCCGTAAAGCTCAAGGTCTGTGGGGATGGCCCGGGTGCCGATGCCCCAGTAGAACCGGCCGCGGCACAGGTGGTCCAGCATGGCCAGCCGGTGGGCCAGGTCAATGGGGTTGTGGATGGCCAGCAGGGTGACGCCGGTGCCGAAGATTATGTTCTCGGTCATGGCCGACGCTTTGGCGATGAGCAGGTCCGGGCAAGGGGCGTTCTCCCAGCGCTCCGTGACGTGCTCGCCGATCCAGGCCTCGGTGTAGCCCAGTTGGTCGGCCTTCACAAGTAAGTCCAGGTCACGGTCGTAAGAATCAGCGTAGGTGCGATGGGGCGGATGCAGTGGCATCATGAACAGTCCGAATTGCATGGTTGCTCCTTTGGTTGGGCGGCGGGTGGCCGGGCCACGTACGGGCCACGGACGGGCCACTTCGATGTGGGCTGATACTAAGCCCGCCCCCAATCACTGTCAAGGATATCGGGTGCGCCCCAAGCCATTATCAGGCACGAAAACAGCGGCTTGGCGGCCCCGCCCGGCGTTAGACCCAGGAACCCGGCTGTGGTAAACTCGCCGAACACCTCGGTTAATCATTGTTCGATATATATGACAGGATTGGTGGCGATGAAAAAGGTGATGAGCGAGACCAACGGTGCGGTGTTCAGCCTGCCCTGGTATGTGGCCAAGGATGAAGGTTTCTTCGCGGCCGAGGGCATCGACATGGAGTTCGTCAAGGCCCACGCCGTAAACCCGGATCACAAAACCGACAACCCTGAAGACGTTGACCCGATCCTGGGCCATATACCCTTCGAAGAGCAACAGGTGACCATCTACCGCGCTTGAGAGGAGGGTCAGGTCCGTCGGGCCTACGAGAGCAAACAGGGCGCCAAGGTGATTGGACTACGGTCTTCGGTCGCCAACCAGGCGCTGCTGGTCAGGGGAGACTCCCGCCACTACTATCCCGGTTCGCTGGGCAACGAGCCCATCGCAGTGCAGTTCCACGCCGGCTCCCATTACACCGGCCTGCGGCTGCTGGAAGGCTATCTACCGGCCGAGAAGATCAAGATGCTGCACTACGGCAGCCCGGAGAACCGCCTCGAGGCCTTGTTGAGCGGAGAAGTGGCGGCGGCCATGCTGATGGAGCCGTACATCTCCCTGGCCGAGAAGAACGGTTGCCGGTCGGTCTGCGAAGGCCACTACCTGGGCGCCGAGAACGCCAGCGACAACATGGATGAGGAGACCTTCGCGGCAATCAACCGGGCCGTGGTCAAAGCGGTGGACCTGATCAACTCGGACAAGAAGCGGTTCATCCACTATATGCTGGATGACCCGAAATTCGCTCCGGTGTTGAAGAAATGGGGCCCGCTGACGCCCGACGACTTCGTCCTGTCCCGGCTGCGCTACACCCACCCCACCCCGTACACCGACGAGCAGATCGAAGACACCTACAACTGGATGGTGCGCTGGGGGCTGCTGAACGCCTCGGTCTGCGCCGCCGACTACGTGGACAACCGGGACGTGGAGGCGGTCGCGGCCGACGACTAGGCCCAAGCCAAACTATCACCCCGCCATTGAAAATCGGCCCCGATCATGATCGGGGCCGATTTTGTTTGCCCAGCGCGGCGCCTCTCCTCCGGCCATCCAGGATAAAGTACAATTGGGGCGACTAATCCAAGGAGAAATTGAATCATGCCCTTCGGATTTGGGCGGCGTTCCGGCGTTGCCGTAGTTGAGATACACGGAGTTATCGGTTCCCACGTGCGGGCGCCGGAATACTCGCGGATATTCGACGCCGTGGCCAGGAACAAGCGCCACCGGGCCCTGTTGTTGGACATCGATTCCCCGGGCGGCTCCGCCACCGGGTCAGAGGTCCTTTACCGGAGCATCCAACGGGTGGCCGAAGAAAAGCCGGTCTACGCCTACGTACGCGGGCTGGGCGCTTCAGGCGGTTACTATTTGGCCTGCGCCGCCAGCAGGGTGTACGCCCTGCCCACCGCATTGGTCGGGTCCATCGGCGTGATCTATCTCCGTCCCGTGTTGGAACAACTGCTGTCAAAGGTGGGCGTGGAGTTCTCGGTGTACAAGAGCGGGGAATTCAAAGACATGACCGGCTTCTGGCGCAGTCCCACCGATCAGGAATCGGCCAAGTTCCAGGAACTGATCAACGAGATCTACGACAACTTTGTGGCCGTGGTGGCCGGCGGACGTTCGCTGGAGGAGACGGCAGTCCGGGAGATTGCTACCGGCGAAGTCATGACCGCCCAAAAGGGCATCGGCCTGGGGCTGGTGGACCAGATCGGCGACTTCAAAGATACACTGGACGCCGTCGCCGAAGCCGGGCATTGCAGGCCCATGCCCCGGTGGCTACGCCCTGGCCGCAGCCTGTCCCAGCGGCTATTGGGCCGGTCCGGCATCGGGCAACACACAGCAGGACAAGCGTTGATCGAGGGTTTGCAGAGAATCATGGCCGGGGGCATCTATTATCTTGAACCGGGACACATAGCCGGCGGTGACTTCGGCCCAGGGGAGGATAGCTAGCCTACCTGCCCTTTGGCCTCTTGCCAGAATTCTTCTTTCTGCGCCAATGGCAGGGCCGTGAAGTCCAGACCCCGCTGGGCGGCCAAGGCCTCCATCCGAAGGTAACGCCGTTCGAAACGCCGGTTGGCCTGGCGCAAAACATCTTCGGCGTGGGCGCCGGCCCAGCGGGTC
>CAYMZL010000383.1:0-2901 GCA_964394825.1 uncultured Dehalococcoidia bacterium
GGGTCTTCGATGGTGTCGGCCAGAGAGCCGCCCGGCGGGACCATGGGATAGACGTTGGTGGTTGAGTCTACCACGAACTCGATCAGGAACGGACCGTCGTGGGCCTGGGCTTTCCGGAGGGCGGGCAGGATGTCTTCCTGCTCCGTGACCCTGACCGAGCCAACTCCGTAGGCCTCGGCCAGCTTGATAAAGTCGGGACCGGGCACCGGCACCGCCTTCAGGTGGTTCTCGAAGTACATCTCCTGCCATTGCCGCACCATTCCCAGGTGCCCGTTGTTGATCAGGGCAATCTTCACCGGAAGCTTCTCTTCCGAGATGGTGATCAATTCCTGTAGCGTCATCTGGAAGCCGCCGTCTCCGGCGACGCACCACACCGGTGCGCCCGGCTTGCCCACCTGGACTCCCAGCGCCGCCGGGAGCTCGAAACCCATGGCCCCGAGTCCGCCGGAGGAGACAAAGGAGTTGGATTGGTTGAAGGACAGAAATTGGGCGGCCCACATCTGGTGCTGGCCCACTCCGGTGACCACGGTGGTCTCCGGGTCTTCTTGAAGCACCGTATTCAGGGTGCTGAGCACATGCTGGGGTTGCAGCGAGTCGCCGGGCGGGATCGCCAGAGAGGGGTGGTCCCGCTTCAGGTTTTCGATGTATTGCATCCAGTCGGGCCGCGGTGTGTTGACCACCATGGGCACCAGCTTCTGGAGCAATGCCTTGGCGTCGCCGGCCAACGGCACCTCCACCGGCACGTTGCGGCCGATCTGGGTGGGGTCGATGTCCATGTGGATGATCCGGGCGTGGGGGGCGAAGGTGTCCACCTTGCCGGTCACCCGGTCGTCGAACCGCATGCCCAAGCCGACGATCAGGTCGGCCTGGTCCACGGCTATATTAGACCAGTACATGCCGTGCATCCCCAGCATGCCCATGCTCAGGGGATGGCCGCCGGGGAATCCGCCCAGTCCCAGCAGCGTGGTGATCACGGGGATGCCGGACCGCTCGGCCAAGGACTTTAGCTCTTGGTTGGCCCCCGAGGTCAATATGCCGTGGCCGCTGATGATTACCGGCCGCTCGGCCTCGTTGATCAACCGGGCCGCCTCTTTCAGCCGCCCCAGGGTTTCCTCAGGAACCTCCGGCGCCGGTATGCCGGTCACCTCGGGAAACTCGGCCTCCGTCAGTTCAAGCTGTACGTCCCTGGGAACGTCGATCAGCACCGGGCCCGGCCGGCCCTCCTGGGCGATGTGGAAGGCCTCCCGGATAGTTGGAGCCAAGTCGCTGGGGGTCATCACCATGAACGTTCTTTTGGTGCAGGACGCGGCGATGGAGCAGATGTCGCACTCCTGGAAGGCCTCGGACCCCAGGGACGCCCGGGCGACCTGGCCGGTGATGGCCACCAGAGCCACGGAGTCGGCCTTGGCCCCCATGATACCGGTGACCAGGTTGGTTGCGCCGGGTCCGGAGGTGGCGACACAGACGCCGACCCTGCCGGTGACCCTGGAGTAGCCGTCGGCGGCGTGGGCCGCGGCCTGTTCGTGGCGCACCAGGATGTGGCGCAGTTGGGGATAGGACCAGAGCGCGTCGTAAAAGGGAAGAATCGCCCCGCCGGGATGGCCGAAAATGACTTCGACACCCTCCCTGAGCAGGCTTTCGCAGATGATTTCCGAACCCTTGAGTTTCAATTTAGCCTCCGCGGCATCCACCGATGGCAGGACTTTCCCCTGCAGAGAAAGGCGCCGGGAGAGCCGCTTTGGGCCAATAAAAAAGCCCCATCCCACATAGGGACGGGACGTTACATTCCCGCGGTACCACCCTAATTATCCCGAATTTATCGGGACCTCTCTAGCAGGACACCAACATGTCCCGTCGTTCTTAACGGGGGTACGAACCCCGGCCTGGTCTACTTGCCCTCTCTCATCTCCAGAGGGGTTTCAACTGGCGGCTCCGGAGGGATTTTCGGTCAGCTTCGGCGCGCCTGCTTTCACCGTACCAGGCTCGCTAGGCGCCTACCCCTGCCTACTCGTCTCCATCACAGCCTTTGATACTTAAGATTACCAAACGGGTCCAGCAGTGTCAATATACGAAGCCTGGCGTGGGAGCCTGGCAGAGGAGCCTGGCTTGACCGACCGTCCGGTGGCAGGCGCCCAATACGACCTTGTTTTACGTCTTAGCAGGCCTCCGCCCTATGATAGTATGGCCTTTTAAAGGAGCGATATTTGTACGTTAGTCTGACCAAGCCTCCGCCCATTCGGCGGCGACCAAAAAAGTCCAAGAACCAGGCGGTAACACGGCCCGGAAGACCGGTGGGCCTTTCGCGCGGCCTGACCCAAAGCCTGCACCAAGGGTTGTATAACGGCCTGCACCAGGGCTTAAAAACTCTGGTTCATGACGCCGCCGGCGTGCGGGAAACGGCCCACGTCCGCTTCCCAAGTCCTGCAACAACGATCCGCAAAGTTAGTCTGCTATCCGGTGAGACGGTGAGCCACACTTTTTGCCCCGAGAAGGGCCTGATTCCACATCCCCGGGAAGAGGGCCGGATGCTGGTGCTGACCAACCGAAGGGTCATCGCCTTCGGGCAGCGGGACGGCATGAGAGAGACCGTCCTGATGCCGGTGGAGGAGGTCAAGGCCGTAGCGGTTAACGCGGGACGGCGCAGCAAGGGCACGTTGTTCCAGGGCGGGCTGATGATGATGGCCGGCGTCTTTTTCTACGTGCTGCTGGCCTACTGGCTGACGGGCCGGATAGACGGGCCGACGATACCGGTCATCCGCATGGACCTGGTGGCCTTTCTGGTCTTCCTGGGCATCCTGTCGGGGATCGGAATGATGGCCCAATTCTACTTCGGCAAGCCCGACGGCGAGGTCACTTTCCAAGGGGACGGCGTGAAGGTTACGTTCCCATTCAGAGGGGAGA
>CAYMZL010000384.1:0-1450 GCA_964394825.1 uncultured Dehalococcoidia bacterium
CTGGAGAATCTGCTTCGGAATGGAGGGCCGCGATGGCAGCCTGCACTTGGTATTGGCCGGGCCGGCCCATCCTGAGAGCGCGCTCAACCAACGACACACCTTGCCGGATTTCATCGCGGTCCCAACTCGACCGGTCCTGCTCTTCCAGCAATACCGGAAGGCCGTCCGGTGATTGGCGGGCATCTCGCCGGGAGTCGTGGAGCAGCATCAGCGCCAGCATCCCCAACACTTCCGGATCGTCGGGCATCAACTCAGCCAGTACCCGTCCCAGCCGCACCGCTTCCTTGGACAGGTCAGGGCGGGTGACGTTTTCGCCGCCGCTGGCGGAATATCCTTCATTGAAAATGAGGTAGATCACCGCCAGCACGCCATCCAGCCGGTCAGGAAGGACGTTGTCCGCCGGCACGCGGTAGGGGATTCCAGCGTCCTTTATCTTTCGTTTTGCCCTTACCAGGCGTTGGGCCATGGTGGCTTCGGGCACCAGGAACGCTTGGCTGATCTCGGTGGTGGTTAGGCCGCCCAAGGTCCTAAGCGTCAATGCCACTCTTGCGTCCGGGTTCAACGCCGGGTGGCAACAGGTGAAGATCAACCGCAGGCGGTCGTCGTGCAGCAGGGACTCGTCCATTTCGTCCAGCATTTCGAATTCGTCTTCCCGGGACTGAGAACCGGCGATGAGCAGGTATTTTTGGTCTCTCACCCGGTCCCGGCGGGCGGCGTCGATGGCCTTGCGGCGGGCGGTGGTGGTGATCCACGCCGCCGGGTTGTTGGGAACGCCGTCGGCGGGCCACCGGACCAATGCCACCGCAAAGGCTTCCTGAATGGCCTCTTCGGCAGCGTCAAAGTCCCGCAATATCGGAATCAAGGCCGCTGAGACCTTCCCGTACTCATCACGGAAGACGGTCTCGACTGCTTCATGGGTATCGGCCAACGTGCTGTCAGGCTCCTAGGGGCCGGTGCTGCCCCCCGGAAGCACCGGCCCAGAATCGATCAGTGTTCAAACTCCATGATAGGACGGATCTCCACCGAGCCGCCATCGGCGATGTGGGGCATCTTGCCGGCCCACTCTATGGCGTCGTCCAGGTCGGTGGCATCCACCATGTAAAATCCGCCCAATTGCTCTTTGGTTTCGGCGAAAGGTCCGTCGGTAACGAGGGGGGCCGGATTGCCGGCCCGTACCGTTGTGGCCGCCACGGTGGGTTGCAGGGCCGAGCCGTCCAACAGCTTTCCTGCCCCTTGGAGGTCGTCGGTGTACTTGAACCACTCTTCCAATTTCTTGCCCATCTCTTCCGGGGACTTGCTCATGTTGGCCTGTTCGTTGTCGTAGATCAGCATTAGGTATTTCATAGGTCGCTCCTTGAATAGATTTTTGCCCTACAGATATACGACGAACGGCCACCGTCAAAATCGACACGCCCTCGAAGACACTGGGAATTCTGTCTTAACCGGTATC
>CAYMZL010000384.1:1460-2886 GCA_964394825.1 uncultured Dehalococcoidia bacterium
CGTCTGGGTTGGAGCGGAGACACCAAAATAGCCGGTCTTCTAAAATGTATGATCGTCTAGCGACATCTTTCGCGGCATCTCCACCATACTCCACCAATCTATTTGGGAGACCTTCTCAGTTGGCGATTCACACCCCAAACAGGGTTCCCGTCTAGATGCAGGAGTAACAGATGCCTGAACAACATAGCTACCAGTTACAAGGTGATGCACCGAAGATATACGAGGAGCAACAGGTGCCGTCGCTGTTCCGGCCGCTTGCAGAGCTTACCCTTCGACAGGTGGACGTGCATGAAGGCGACCGCGTTATCGATGTTGCCTGCGGCACAGGAATCGTTGGACGGCTGGTCGCAGGAAAAGTCGGCAAGTCTGACTCGGTGGTGGGAGTTGACCTGAACGCCGGCATGATTGAGGCGGCCCAGCGGTACTCACCCGTGACTGACGCCGATGTCGAATGGCGTCAGGGAGACGTGACTGATCTCCCGTTTCCAGACGCTAGTTTTGACATCGCTTTCTGTCAGCAAGGGTTGCAGTTCTTTCCTGATAAGCTTGCTGCCCTGAAGGAGTTACGACGGATACTGGCGCCGGGCGGGTCCGTGACGCTGACTGTCTGGAGTTCGGTTAGCCGGGTAAATGCCGCCATCGCCGATGCCCTTACTCGATACGTTAGTGCGGATGCGGCGAAGACGTGTTTGGCGCCATTCGCGTTTCGTGATCCCGTTGTCATTAAGGCGTTAATGGTTGAGGCGGGATTTCAAGAGATCAAGATGGAAACCATGGTGGTCGAGCGCCGGCTTGGCCCAGCGGAGGAATCCATTCCGAGAGTAATGGCCAGCGCTCCATATGGGAATGATGTCGCAAAGTTGAATAGGGCAATACAAGATGCCTTGGTTAAGGAAGTAGGCGAGTCTTTGGATAAATATCGAGTAGACGATGATTTCGCCATACCACAAGAAACTCATCTGATTCGAGCAACGGCGTAGTCGATGGCCGATGAGATCATAATCCGCCGGTGCTCGGCAGGCGATATCGAATCGGTGTTGGAGTTGTGGCGGCTTGTGGACGCCACCGCCAGTGTGACGGACACCAACCACGACCTGCGGCGCACCATCAACTCCGGGGCATCGTCAGTATTGGTTGCCGAGAGCGACGGCGGGATCATAGGTTCCATCATCGGGACCTTCGACGGTTGGCGGGGCAATATATACCGGTTGGCGGTGCATCCCGAGCACCGGCGGCGGGCAATCGCCCGGCGTTTGGTCACGGAGGTGGAAGAGTGGCTCCGGGGACAGGGGGTTAAACGCGTCGGCGCGGTGGTCGAGAAAGACCATCCCTGGGCGACCGGCTTCTGGGATTCCACGGAGTTTGTCCTAGAGCCGTTGGACCTTAGGTACGTTAGAGAGCTTTAGCATCCGTCCCGCCAACGGAA
>CAYMZL010000385.1:0-2874 GCA_964394825.1 uncultured Dehalococcoidia bacterium
TGGCGTAACTCCAGCCGTGGTACGGGCAGGAGAAAACGGGGGTGTTGCCCTCGTCGTAACGGCAGACCTTCATGCCCCGGTGGGCGCAGGAGTTGAGGAATACGTGAATCTCGTTCTGACGGTCGCGGCAGAGAATCACCGATTCTTCGCCCATGGAAGACACGAAGAAATCTCCGGGCTTGGCGACCTGGCTCTCGTGTCCGATGAACAGCCAGGCACGGGCAAAAAGTTGCTCCTGCTCTTGGGCGTATATCTCGGGGTCGACGAAGACCTCCCGGCTGATGGTGCCGGCGTTCAGATCGACCAGGCCATTTTTCTGGCCGTTCTTGGTGCGGGTCTTGCGGGCGGTTGCCATGTTGGGTCGCCTCCTTGGTCTGGGCGAAGTTAACTTCCTCGATCAGTCTTTTGACTTGGAGCGGATGTCCGCGCCAGCCATCTGTTCCAGAATTCGCGCGACGGCAGGGTACCCATCTTTGCCCCAGCCCTGGGCCTGGGCACGCTGAAACACGTCGTCCACGATGTCGCCGATGCGGGACGGGGCCTGCACGTCACGGGCCAACTGGCAGGCCAGATGCAGGTCCTTGGCCACGATGTCCAACGACCCGTTGGAACCGAAGGTGCCGTCGAGCAGGACGTCCACGGAACGGTTCATGGTGCTGCTGGCCGACGCGCTGATGGGGATGAGCTTGGCCAGGATGTCCATGTCCAGTCCGGCCTTGGCCCCGATGAGCATGCCTTCAACGCCGGCCACGAAGTTGGAGTAACCCAGGTACTGGGTGACCAGCTTGGCCGTGCAGCCGGAGGCGGTCCCTCCCACGTAGATGACATCTTTGCCCATGGTCTCCAGCACCGGCCGGTGTTTCTCGAAAACGGCGGGGTCGCCGCCGACCATCATGGTCATGTTGGGTATCCGGCCGCTGACCGGCGAGTCCAGCATCTCGATGCCGCGCTGCTTGCAGATGCCGGCCAACCGGCGAATCACGGTAGGTGAGTTGGTGGTGGTGTCGATCCACGCGCCCCCACGTTTAAGTCCCGCCAGTATGCCGGCGTCCGGGTCGGTGAGCACCTGCTCGGCTTCCACCGGGCCGGGCAGGGAGGTGAACACCACCTCGCTGGCCGCGGCCAACTCCCTGGGGCTGCCGGCCCAGTTGGCGCCCATCTCGCACAGGTTGGTGGCCGACTCGCGGCGCAGGTCATGGACGGTGACCGTGTGTCCTGCCTCGATGAGGGCCTGGACCATGGGGTTGCCCATGGTCCCGGTGCCGATATAACCGAGTTGCATCTGACGCTCCATAGGGCTTCTGGCGCTCCGGAAGTCTATCTGGCGGCGGCTTTGGCTACTGGAGGGCGATGGCCCCAGATGCTGCCCTTCTCGTGGCGCTGCACCTGCCAGGTGGCGTCGTCCACGGTGCGGGCGCCCCAACCGTACTCGACGTCGAACCCTGAGGGGGTTTTCATGTAGAAGGACGTCATGTGGTCGTTGGTGTGCCGGCCTAGGCCCCGGGTCAGGGGCATCTCTTGGTCCAGCACCATGTCGTAGGTGGTGCCCACGTCGTTCATGGACTGGGTCTGGAGCATGAAGTGGTTCAGCCTCTTGGCCTTTTTGCCCTCGATCAACGCCAGCGAGTGGTGGCGTGGGTTGCAGTGAAAGAAGGCCAGGTTGCGGATGAAGTCACTGATCTTCATGCCCAAAACGTCGCGGTAGAACTTGACGGTCCGGTCCAGGTCTTCAACGTGGAGCACCACGTGCCCCATGCCCTGTTCGCTGGTCACGAAACCGGAGATGGCGCGGGGCGAATTGAAGGGCCGGTCGAAGCTGATGGGCGGGCCGTAGAAGATCTCGGTGGGAGTGCCCTCAGGGTCGTCGAACTTGATGAACCCCTCGACCCGGCGTGATTTGATTTCGTCGTCGGTGCCCTCGCGGACCTCTATGCCAGCCTGCTGCAGTTGCCCCGCCATCTCTCTTAGGTCGGTTTGGTCGGTCACCTGCCAGCCGACGAAACCGATGTCGTCCTCGCCGGTGGGCTGGATGATGAAGCGCTGGCTGTATTCGTCCATCCGCAGCGTCAGATTGCCGTCGGAATCGATGCCGTTGCTCTGCAATCCCAAGACCTCAGTGGCGAAGTGCTCCCACTCCTCCACGTTGCTTACGCTCAGTCCCACGTATCCAAGTTGCGTTACGCTGGCCATTTCGCACTCTCCAAATGTTGAATGGTTCGGCGCCCTTAATTAAGGGACAGGTTACCTCGTTTTTCCGCGTCCGCTGCCATTGGATTTTGAATTGGCGATGGGCGCCAGGTCATCCCAGCCTTTGGCGTCCATCATGGCGGCCCAACGGCGGTAGAAGCCGCGCGCGTTCTCCTCGCAGATGCGCTCGGTGACCACGCCGGGCAGTCCGGTGTCGTGCCGGATGTGGCCGATGCCCATCTCGTAGTTGTAGGGCATCCGGCGGGCGATGACGCCCTTGCTGGCGTTATGGGCGTAGTTCCAGTTCTCCATGTCGTCCTGCTCGGTCATGCCGCCCGGGCCCGAGTAGCGTATGTAGTATTGCCGCAGGACATCTCTGACCTCGTCCGGGGTGTCTTTGTCGATCAAGAACCACCGCCACGCCTCGGTCATGTTGGGCCCCCGGGGGTGCCACATGGCGATGGAGCGGGGCTGGCGGGCCAGATAGGACATGTTGGGGAACACCGTGCCCACCAAGCCGATGAGGTTGGGGCGGTCTCCCAGACTGGCGCGCCTTTTGAATTCCTCTTCCCGGAAATAATCTTCCACCAACTGCGTGTTGGTGTAGGTGGCGGTATGGGGCCGGTCCTTGGGTAACATATCGACCACGGCGGCGTGGCCCAAGTCTGGGAAAGAGACGTTCAGGCG
>CAYMZL010000386.1:0-2872 GCA_964394825.1 uncultured Dehalococcoidia bacterium
TATCTGGCGGGCCCCCGGGTCCGGCAAGTCCACCGCGGACCGGTGGCCCACCGGGGGAATGGCCCTTCCCTTCCGGGGCTACCCCCCGGGCGGTTCGGCACCCAACTGGACTGACCGGCCACTACAATTCGAAGGATGACCAAGGGGCGGCCAAGTACTAGGCAGCATCTCAAAATGTGGTTCCGGTCTGCAGACATCTCGAAGTTCTGTCATTCTGAGGCGTCAGCCGAAGAATCTCGTTGCCAATGAAGCAACACTACCTAGGAATAATGAGACCCTTCGCTCCACTCAGGGTGACAGGTGTAAAGGAGTTCGGTCAGATTGCAGGTCCCGCAACAACTGCACTCGCTCACGGTGAGCATGTCGAAGGGCCCAACCGCGAGTCGAACCACGTTTTGAAAGAGCCGCTAGTAAATTTGTGGGCTTAATGCCCGAATTGTTCCGCCAGGCCGCTGTCCCCTGAAACGGTGACCTGCCCGCCGGCCACCGCCTGCTCAAGAGTGATGCGGCCGTAGACCAGCAGAACGAAGGTCTGGGTATCGCAACCGAAGGTAACGTCCGGTTGTTCCCGGCCGGCCGGCTCCATCCGGGCCTTATTGCCTCCCCCGGCGACTATGTCATGGCTGCCGGACGCAGGGCCCGTCAGTTCGAACCTGAACCGGACAGCCATCGACAATCCGGAACCCGGATTAAATAGCCGTCCCACGACGAAAACGGGAAACATCTCCATGATCGCGGGAAGGCTATCGGCAGACAACACCGCCGCCGGTTCCAGCCTGGAACGGATGTCCCACTCATGAACGATCAATTCGGTGATTCGCAGGTTCAGGTAGGTCTCCACCGAGATGGTCCCGGCTGGGTGGTAGCAGGGTTTGTCCCGGTCCGCCTCCCTCAATCGGGATAAAACCGCATCGAACTGGGCGCGGCGGTCGTTGAAGGTCGTCAACAGATCGTCGCCGAAACTTTCTCGAAGGTCGATGGCCCTCCCGGCGTTGGCTGCCAACCGGGCCGCCATGTCACCTTCACCGGCGGGCGGAAACCCCTCCGGAGGGGAGGCGTCCCCGGCGGCGCCCCTGGCGATGTTGGGCCCAAACATGTCGACTGCTCCAATCAGGTGGGCCACCACATCTCTCACTTGCCAGGCTTCACAGGCGCTCTGGGTTGACCAAGCGTCGGACGACAAAGTTTTGAGGTATTCGCCGATCCGCGCCGATTCTTCTTTAACCAACCGGACCTTCTCCACTACCGAACTCATATCAGCGTCTCCTAAGTAGGTGCCTGACACCCCGCTGTAATCCCTTTCCATTGGCGGTATTATAGGGGCCCTCCGGCTTTACACAATCCCGGATGGGCAATCGTTACCCAAACCCATTTTCAGGAGGCAGGCAGTGGCGTTAGGCTGGGCCATAATTGGCGCGGGAATGCACCCCCAGCGGGTTCCCCTTGTTCGGTAGGTAAGTTCGCGCACAAGGTGAATCTCTTTTATCCAATCCCTTTACGGAGGTTCTAATGTGGTTGTTTGGTCGTACACCAATTCAAGGCAAGGACCGTGATCGGGCGATTGCCTATTGCCATGCCGAGGCGACTTTGGCAGCTTTCCAGGGCAGAGAATCAAATGCATTTAACTACGCGTTGACAAAGTATGGAACTTTGGAATATTTCGACTCCGCTGCCGCCTCCGAGTTGACCAAGGCCGCACGCAGGTTGCGAAATGCAGCCCGGGAGTTGATAGCGAGAAGACGAACCGACTTGCCTGAACCCTTTGAAGCGGTAGCTAGACTCTGGAGCACATCGGAAGCCAAACACCTGGCATATATGTCATGGGCTGAAGCTCAGGCCGCCACAATCGAGGCGTTTGCAGAAGGTAGGTTGCCACGCGACGAGCGAAATGAAAGATTACATAAAGATCACGTGGTAGCGACGAAACGAGCGGAAAAGGAGTTTGGAACGCTAATCAAGCGGCTCCGACTAAACGCCAGAGAAGCCAATGATCTTATGACGATCATGTCACCCTCCATCGATGAACAACCGGATGCCACGCTTGACCATGCAATTGTCGAAGACTTCGACGAGTTTGAGATGGAATGGTCCGTAGGAGCATCTAAATGGCCCGATCTAGTTGAAGCGTTGTTATCCGCCAGTTTCCTTAGTACGGCTTTCCTGGAAGGTGCCCTGGACGAAAAGTTGTCAGACAGCCAGCAATGGGAAATCAACGTCGAGTTCCTTGGATTCTTCCTCCATTACGTCGATCGTATGGCGTTCCGACTTGCTGGTCCAGAATTCAGGGCAGAAGTTCAAGACCAGTCCCTTCCCTTTGCCGTCATGGGTCTAATCAAACGATCTCTGGCTCGCCCGTCACACATGACCGCTGCAGAAGCCACGGACCTTGAATCCCGTTTCTTCAACTCTACGACAGAGCGCGTCAACGACGTCGGAACGGTATATGGGAGTTTGCCGTTTCTGGGTACAGCCGACTCGACCATAATCGTATTCGATCAATTAGAGGGGAAAATTGCAGTTCATCTCGGCGATGCTAGATTGTCGATACCTCATGGCGCGGTCGCTGCCGCCGCGATGGAGGAAATCCAAAATGCTCAGCTCACCGGATTGGTCGAGCAGGCACGTCGAGAGTGGAGCCGTTAGCAGCCCAAATTACGAATCTGTTCCAAACCGATTAGCAGGCTGAATTGCAGATATCTAAACCGTTCAGGAGGCAGGTAGTGGCATTAGGTTGGGCAATCATCGGTGCGGGAATGCACCCCCATCAGAAGATCGCGCCGGCCATCGGACTGACGCCAGACGCCGAACTCATCGCTGTGTTGAGCCGGGACCAGCGACGGGCGGACACCTTCGCCGAGGCCCACGGGGCAAA
>CAYMZL010000387.1:0-2872 GCA_964394825.1 uncultured Dehalococcoidia bacterium
ACGAGGCCATGCCCGGTAAGCTGCCCGGTCTCCACAACCGGTTCTCCAATCACACCATGGGCCTGTTCGAGAAGCACGGCATTGAAAACGTGGCCTACTGGACCGAGGACGTCGGAACCAGCAACCGACTGGTCTACATGTTGGGCTACACCGACCTGGGAGCCAGGGAAAAGAGTTGGGCGGCCTTTGGCGCCGACCCGGCCTGGCAGAAAGCCAGGGCCGCCTCCGAGGAGAACGGAGCGTTGGTGCGGGTGTCCAAGCACTCCATCCTGCGCCTAACCGACTACTCGCCCAGATAATCATCGTCCCGTAGCCAATTCTATGCACGTCGGCCCGGACCAAACCAGGTCCGGGCCGATGTGGATTTTGGGAACCAGCCCTGGCAAATCCTTCAGGAAATCCGTCAGTGAGGGCCGACCGAATTGGACGTTGAAAAGATCAGAAGCCAGATACCAGTTTTGGAACACACGGCTTACATGAACACTGGGTGGTCGGGGCCGCCGCCGCGGCGGGTGGCCCAGGCCATGAAGGACCGGATCGACCTGGAACTGGAGCAGGGACCAATCATGCCCGAGGTACTCGAAGCCGGCCGGCAGATCCAGGCCCAGGCACGAGAGGCCGCGGCTCGGATCCTGAACGCCACGGTGGATGAGGTGTTGGTCACCCGCAACACCACTGAGGGCCTCAACATCGTGCTCAGCGGGCTGGACTGGAACCAGGGAGACGAGATCATCATCTGCGACATGGAGCACGGCTCGGTGATCGCGCCCGCCCAGCTCATCGGGCAGCGCTACGGCGTGGCCGTGAAGGTGGTTGATCTTGACTACCGCGACTCCAGCGAGACTATCCTAACGAAGATTGAGGCCGCGTTCACTCCCAGGACGCGGATGGTCTTCATCAGCCACATCCTATACACCACGGGCCGGCGCATGCCGGCCGAAGAGATCGGTCAACTGACCAAGGACCGGGGAGTCCTATTCATGTTGGACGGGGCCCAGACCGGCGGCCATATCGAGCTTGATATGGACCGTTCGGGGTTCGATTTCTACTCCATCCCCGGCCAGAAATGGCTGCTGGGCTACGAGGGCGCCGGGGCGCTGTTCATCCGCCGCGATCACCTGGAACGGGTCCACCCGGCCCACACCGGAGGACGGGCGGTGGTCCGCCCTGTTGATCCGCACAACTTCCAGCCGATCCCCGACACCATGGAGAAATTCCTGGGCGGCTCCGCCAGCGTGCCGGTGCAGGCGGCCTTCTTGGAGGCCACCAAGTTCATCGAAGAGATCGGCATCCAAAACATCGAAGAACGCAACCTGGACCTGGCCGATTCGGCCAAGGCCAAACTCGAGGAGATTCCCGGCGTCACGGTCCTATCGCCCTCCGGGCGGCGCGACTCATCGGGGCTGGTCAGCTTCTCCGTCGCGGGCCAGACGCCCGTGTCGGTGGTGGAACGGCTGTGGGAGAACCACCGGATCGTCGTGCGTCAGGTGAATCACCCTGAAGGTGTCCGCGCTTCGCTCCATTTCTTCAACACCGAGCAGGAGATTGACCTGCTGGTGGGTGGGACCCGCGAGCTGGCCTAGCCCCCCGGTCCGAATCGCCGGCGCCGTAGTTTGTAAGCCTGGCGGCCGAGTGTATTGGCCAGGCCTCCGATGTTATGACGATAGCGTGCCCGGAGGATAGTGCTCCAGCCACCAGCGGGCAATCTCGTCGCGGCGGGCGAACCAAACGTCGGAAAAATCCTTGGTGTAGCGCAGGAAACGCTCAACGGCCCTGGAACGGGCGGGTCGGCCGGCGATGCGGCAGTGCAGACCCACCGACATCATCTTCGGGCGGGTCGCCCCCTCCTCATAGAGGCAATCGAATGTCTCTTGAAGGTACTCGTAGAAGCCGCTGATGCTGACCAGTCCACCGCGCCAGAACCGGGCGTCGTTGGTCTCCATGCTATAAGGGACCACCAACCAGGGCTTGCCCCTCGCCTGGACGTAGTAGGGCAGGTCGTCGTTCAGGCCGGCGCTGTCATATATGAATCCCCCTTCATCGACCACCAAGTCTCTGGTGTTTAGGCTGGGTCCGTAGCGGGTGAACCAACCCACCGGGCGCTCTCCGGTGGTGCGTTCCAGGGAGGCCACGGTCTTGGCGATGGCCTCCCGCTCGGCGTCGATGTCTTTCAGGTGATATTCCTCCCACCGGTACCCATGGCCGCAGACCTCATGACCCTGGGCGGTGATCTCCCGGGCGGCCTCCGGGTTGCGTTCCAAGGCCAGGGCGCAGGAGAAGAATGTGGACTTGACCCCGTGGCGCCGGAACATGTCCAACAGCCGCCAGACGCCCACCCGGCTTCCATACTCGAAGAACGATTCGTTGTTCAGGTCGCGGTCCTGGGGCGGAACGGGCGACGGTACTTCGCTGTTGGTCTCGTGATGGGGGTCGCCGTCCAGTGTCGAGTATTCCGAGCCCTCCTCGTAGTTGACCACCAAAGACACGGCGATCCGCGCGCCGCCGGGCCACTCTATCTGGGGGACATTCTTCCCGTAACCGATCAGATCACGCTGCATGGGGGAAACCTCCTGTCTCGCTTTCCGGTTCATCATCAACGATACGGGTTCGCGTTCGAAAAGCAGGGCCATTATATATCCGCGCCCGGCGGCCGCACCTGTGATAGAATCGGTCACGCTTTCAGACCGGCCTGGCCAAAGGTGCGCCGTGACTAACCCAATCACACCCGACCTGGTTTATCAGATCAAAACGGCCGGGGACCCGGACCTGTCTCCGGATGGTGCATCGCTGGCCTACACCCTGGGCTGGGTCGGCGTCGCAACCACGGAAAGCCGCTCCCGGACAGTGGTGATTGAGCTGGGGACAGGGGTGG
>CAYMZL010000388.1:0-2871 GCA_964394825.1 uncultured Dehalococcoidia bacterium
GGGTTGTTCTTGTGGCCCTTGGAGAAGGCTGTATGGGCGGTGTGGACCCCGCCCGATTGGTCGGTGATGGTGATCCGGCAGTTGTACTCGGAGGGGAATCTGGCGGTGAACTCCGGGTCTTCGGTCAGGGTCATCTTGGCCATGGTGGCGCGTTTGGCGGGGTCGGCGATGCCCTGGGGCGTAAAGGTGCCGGGGGTGACCGCGCCTTCTTGAAGGGCCGCCGCCACCAGGAAGGGGATTGAATGGTCCGCGGTCTCCCTGGTCTTGGGGTCCCATTTTTCCGGCTCGTTGGACGCACTGCTGGCGGCGGTCTTATAGGTGTCGATGTGGACCGACTTGATGTCGGCCAGCGCCACCTCCTTGCCCAGCTCGATGGCCAGGCCGATGGGCGCCTGGGTGTGTATCTGGGAGGGGTAGCTTTTCACGATGGTCTGGGTGATGCGGAATGGGTCGTCCTCGCTCCGGCTGCCGCCCAATGGGAACTCAGGAATCGCCACCGGTTTGCCCACGGCCTGTTCCCAGAGCCCCCGTTTGCCGTCGAAGGGCTCATAGGGTCCGCTCATGCCTTCGGCCGCCAGCATGGCGGCGAATATGGCGGAACGGGTGGCGGCGGCGGTGGCGCAGCCCTTCCACATGGAAAGCTCGCCGCTGCGGGTTACCGCCAGGGGCAGGGACGGCGTGACGGCCAGGGAGATGGCGTGGGCCATCTGCTCTTGGTCCAGCCCCAAGACCTTGCCGGCGCCGCAGGCCGCGCCGATGACACTGAACATGCCTTGGTCCCAGCCCAGGTCGCCGGCCACGACCTCGTCGGAGAGGCGGCAGAAGACCTCGTAGGCCAGGGCGATGGAGGTCACGACGGTGCGCCCGTCGGCGACCATGGGGTCGGCCACGGCCAGCACCGCCGGGATCATGTCGCTGGGGTGTCCGCCGCCCGGAGAGAAATAAGAGTCGTTGCAGTCCAGGTACCGGACCATCACCCCGTTGGCGAACCCGGCCATGTCGGGCGAGGTGTACTCGGTGGTGCCCAGCACCCGCGCCGGGGTGGTGCTGGTGACCGTCGAGGCCATGCCCCGGGCAATCTTGGCCGGTTCGGACACGAATCCGCCCATGGCGCAACCCATGGTGTCCACCAGGGTGCGCTTGACCTGGTGGACGGTCTTGGGCCCCAGGTCTTCGTAACTGAGCCGGCAGGCGTACGACGCCAGCATTTCAGTGGTCCGGTCCATGGGTTATTCCCTCCGGTGGTTGTTGGAATATTTAATCAGACTTGGCTAACCGCTACAAACCCTGTACATGTAGGGGCAGGTTCGTAACCTGCCCTGTCTCGCCCTGGCCCTGTTCTAGGTAGAATTTCATTCTTCATTCATAACGACGAAATTTTAGTTCTTAGAGATGGTTTGCGATGTGGCAGGGCGGGTTTCAAACCCGCCCCTACGAACCCGAAACCAGACTCATCCGGTCGGCGTCAGCTTCGCTTGCCATAGCCGTTTCTGGATTCCGGATTTCGTCGGAATGACGCAAGTGGGTTGCTGCTAGCGGAGGACGGCTTCGGCCATGCGCTCCAGTTGGTCGCCCATCTCTTGCTCGGTCTCCACGTGCTCGGGGCGCACCACCACCCGGTCGGCGCCGGCATTCAGCAGCGATTGGACGATGTCCCGTTCCGGGGCCTGGCCGTAGACCGAGATGGTGATGGACTTGGGGTCGCGGCCCGCCTCTTCAGCCATGGCGTCCAGCTTCTTGCGGCTCTCTTCCACCTCCGTGGGCGTGATCCGGTTGGGCAGCCAGCCGTCGGCGTGGGTCACCACCCGGCGCAGCACGTTCTTGGCCATGCCGCCCAGGATGATCGGCGGGTAGGGCTTCTGGGCCGGCTTGGGGTAGGACCTGACCGGTGGGAAGTCGAAGTACCGGCCGTGGTACTCGGCCTCTTCCTTGGTCCAGAGTTCCTTCATCACTTCGATGGCTTCACGGGTCTGGGTCCAGCGGTGCTCGAAGTCGCCGCCCATCATCTCCGTCTCTTCCTTGAGCCAGCCGGTGCCGATGCCGAACATGAACCGGCCGCCGCTGAAGAGGTCCAGGCTGGCGATCTCCTTGGCCAGGAGCAGCGGGTTACGCTCCGGGACCAGGGTGATGCCGGTGCCCAGCCTTATCTTGGTGGTGGCGCCGGAGGCCCTGGCCAGGGCGATGTAGGGGTCGGTGAAGTGGGAGTAGGTCCAGGGGATCTCGCCGCCGGTGGCGGGGAAGGGACTGTCGCTGTGGACCGGCACCGCGGCGTGCTCGGCGTACCAGATGGACTCGAAGCCCAGGTCTTCGGCCTTCTTGGCCATGAATGCCGGGTCGATGGTGTAGGCCGGCAGGGGTACCGATGTTCCAATGTTCATCTTCTTCTCTCCAGTTTGGATTTTGGCTCCGCCTAATCTAGTTCTGGTTTTTCTAGTCTCCGGCGGGCTGTGCTTGTCTCACCTGGGACTCCAGCAGGCCGTAGCGCTCCCCTGCCTGCTGGGCAACCGTTTGAAGGTCCTCATCCAGCATATAGCCGTCAGAGACGAGGTCATTGGCCACTTGTTCCACTTTTTGGAGGTAGTCTTCCCGTGACGTATACCGTTCTTCCACCGAAGGCCGTGGGTCTGAGGCGTCCTCACGCTCCTGCCGGGTGAAGGCGAAGGGCACGGTTGAGCCCATGGTCTTATGGGTCTGGCCGGGGCCTCCGGTGTCCGGGTGGCGCAGGTTCCAGCCCATGACCGTGGCCAGGGGCACTGCCACGCCGGGGAGTCGGATGCCGGCCAACTCGTTGCCGTCTTGGTCCACATTGGACACCAAAGCCGGATAGGGTTTTCCGGTGACCGGCGGCAGAGTCTCGGTGATCCCCTCATT
>CAYMZL010000389.1:0-2863 GCA_964394825.1 uncultured Dehalococcoidia bacterium
CAGGCAGCCAGACGGAACGCGGGCCGATATCCAGCCGCCGGATCCATCGGGCCACTCCTGCGGTCGACACCTCATCTGATGATCCCAACGCCGTACCTGTCCACCGGCGCCCGACTCGCCAGTGGTCGTACAGGATGAACGAGCCCAACACCGCCAGAAAGCACACGTAAAGCACCCGGATCACCGGCCCGGCCACTCCCGCTTCTTCCAACTGCTGGTTCACCTGCTGGGCCCCGTACAGGGCAGGGACCGAACCCACGGCCATCATGATGCCCAGCTTGAAATCCACATTGCCCAAGCGCCGGTGTTTCAGGGTGTTGATCAGGGACGTCCCCATGACCAGGGTCAGGCCGGTGCCCACGGCGAACAAGGGCGGCACTCCGAACACCAGCAAGCCGCCCGTGATCAGGAACCCGCCGCCAACACCGAAGAACCCTCCCAGGGTGCCTACGATGATTCCGAGGAACACCAACAACGCCGGGTTGATCGTTACTTCGGCGTTAGGAAACCACATCGTCCCTTCTCACCGTGTCCCCATTCGGCGTCTTGCGCCGTCCAAAGGGCGCGGCGAGCGCCGAGCCCAGCCGCAACAGCAGGCCGGAGACCAAACTCAATGTCAGCGAGGAAGCCGCAACCACGCCCAACACGAATAACGCCCACAGCAATGGGATGTCCGCGCTGAGGCCGGACAAGAATTCATTCATAAAGCTCCAACGATAGGGTCTCATGCCGGGGGTTCCAGGCACTGGGTTATAAGCCGCTCCGGTGTTGCGCCGCCCCACGCCTAGGAGATACCATAGGCTGTGCTTGCCACGGCCGTCAAATACGGCATAATACCAGGCGCAGCCGGGAGCACCGCCAGATGCCAGGACCCGGATTCGACTTCCAGCTACTCCACACCGACGGCGGCGCCAGGGCCGGCGAACTTGCGACGCCCCACGGCAAAGCCCTCACGCCGTTCTTCATGCCCGTCGCCACCCAGGCCACCATCAAAGGGCTTACCCCTGAAGAGGTGAAGGCAGTTGGGGCCCAGATGGTCCTGAGCAACGCCTATCACCTGTACCTGCGGCCCGGCGTGGAAACCGTGCGCAAGATCGGCGGCCTGCGCAGATTCATGGGTTGGGACGGGCCAATACTCACCGACAGCGGCGGGTTTCAGGCTTTCAGCATGGGGCCGCTGCGGAAGGTAACCGACGAGGGCATCCGGTTCCGCTCCCACATCGACGGCAGCGAGCACATGTTCACCCCCCAACTGGCCACGGCCAATCAGGAGGGCCTGGGCGCGGACATCATCATGTGCTTCGACCAGTGCATCGCCTACGGGGCCTCGGAGAAACAGGTCCGCCAGGCCATGGAGCGCACCCACCGCTGGGCCCAGGCGTGCTTCGACGCGCACCAGACCTCGCCCACCGGCGCGGCCACCGGCCAGGCCCTATTCGGGATCGTGCAGGGAGGCACATTCCAGGAACTGCGGGACGAGTCGGCCCGGGCTATCTCGGCCATCCCCTTCCACGGGTATGCGGTCGGCGGCCTGGCGGTGGGTGAGAACAAAGAGCAGATGTACCGGTTCACCGGACAGGTGGCTGACCTTCTGCCCCAGGACAAGCCGCGTTACCTGATGGGCGTGGGTTCTCCCGAGGACCTGGTGGAGGGCGTGGCCAGAGGGATCGACATGTTTGACTGCGCCCTGCCCACCAGGGTGGCCCGGAACGGAAGCCTGTTCACACCGGAGGGCCGGGTGGACATCACCAAGTCGCGCTACGCGGAGCAGCAGGGGCCCTTGGATGAGACCTGTGACTGCTATACCTGCCGGAACTACTCAACCGCCTATCTGCGGCACCTGTTCCGGGCCAAGGAGTTGTTGGGCCTGCGGCTGGCCAGCATCCACAACCTGCGGTTCGTGCTGGCGCTGATGGACCGCATCAGGACATCGATCTTGGAAGACCGGTTCGACGTCTTCCGCAGAGAGTTCTTGGACGTTTACCAGCCGGCCGACGAGGCCGCCCGGCAGCGGCAGAAGGAACAATGGCTGCAATCCCGGAGCGGGTAGTTAGTGCCCCGTCTCGGAAATCATTTGACACTTGGTCCGTCATCCCAGCGAAAGCCGGGAACCAGCAAACACTTCTCTGGATTCCGGCTTTCGCCGGAAAGACGATCCTGGACAGGGCATGCCGCGCAATTTCATTGACGTAGAGCTATTTACAAAACAGGACACTAGCCAGGTGGGCCAGGGCCGTGGAGGAGTTAAGGTCCAGGCGAGGGAGGGCTAGAAACCGCCGGCAACCGCCGGGACTATACTGATCTCGTCGCCCTCGTTGGTGGAGGTGCTCAATCCATCCAGGAATCGAACGTCCTCGCCGTTCAGGTAGATGTTCACGAAATAGCGCAGTTCCCCGTTCTCGTCAACCAGACGGTCTTTGAATCCGGGAAACTCGCCGTTCAGCTTCTCCACCAACTCACCGAGATTGGCGGACTCCATCTCTACTTTGGCCTGGCCATTGGTCATACGCCGTAGCGGCGTGGGAATCCGAACCATGACGCCCATCTGGAAAACCCTCCTAAACCTTTAGCCCCATCTTGGGGCGCCTGGGGCAGGACTGATTCCTACCCCTCGATCACGTCCCCGCCCAGCGGGTCCACCCTCACCCCCGTGGAACTCACCCATTCGAGCCCACGCTCGATCTCCGGCTCATCGCCGTCCAGTTCCAGGACCACCCAGCCCATGTCTTCTCCCACGTCGGCCCGGCGGATGTTCGTCACGATCTTGAACTTCTGGCCCAACTCGTAAATCACCGGTTGCTTCACCAAGTCGTCCACAAAGGTGAACTTGACTCTCTGCTTGCCCATTCCCGAACACCTCCCG
>CAYMZL010000390.1:0-2856 GCA_964394825.1 uncultured Dehalococcoidia bacterium
AACGTCCGCTACCACGTCCTCGGCGGACCGTTCGCGGAGCCGGGCTTGAGATTTCACGATGATGCGGTGGGGCAGGGCGTAGGGAGCCAGTAGCTTAATGTCATCGGGGCCCACATAGTCGCGGCCGTGGATGGCGGCCAAAGCCTGGGAGCAGCGGTAAAGGCCCATGGTCGCCCTGGGGCTGGCGCCCAGTTCCACGTCGGTGTGCTGGCGGGTGGCCTGCACCAACTGCACGATATAGGTGCTCAGCACCGGGTCCACGTACACCTGCTGCACCAAGCGTTGCAACTCCAATATCTCAGGTCCGTCGGCCACCGGCTGGAGAGCAGCCATGGGGTTTGCCCCGTTGAACCGGGCCAGCATCTCCCCCTCCTGGGCCTCGTCGGGATAACCCATGCGGATCCGGATCAAGAACCGGTCCAGCTGGGCTTCGGGCAGGGGAAAGGTGCCTTCCAGTTCGATCGGGTTCTGGGTGGCGATGAGCAGGAACGGCGCCGGCAGTGGAATGGTCAGGTCGTCCACCGTCAATTGCCCTTCAGCCATGGCTTCCAGCATCGCCGACTGGGTCCGGGGCGTCGCCCGGTTGATCTCGTCGGCCAACACCACCTGGGCCAGGATGGGCCCCGGCCGGAACTCGAACTCGCCGGACTTTTGGTTGTAGAAATGGACTCCGGTGATGTCCGAAGGCATCAGGTCCGGGGTGCACTGGATGCGCTTGAAGGAGCATTGGAGAGATTCGGCCAGGCAGCGTGCCAGGGTGGTCTTGCCGATGCCGGGCACGTCTTCCACCAGGATATGACCGCCGCTCAACACCGCGGCCAGGGTCAAGTCGATGACATCGCCCTTACCCACCAACACCGTTTCGATGTTGGCCTTGATCTTGGCCGCCGTCTGAGAGACGGCGCCCGAGATATCTGCCGGCGTTTCTGCCTTTGGCGCTTGGCTCTGGGTCATGATGCCTGTAACACCTATACGGACGGCCGCAACCACCGGTTCAACGGCACTCCGCCGGGTAGATTTTACGACCGTTGCCACACCGGTGTCGATTCACCGGCGCTGGTTCAGCGGCTGCCCACGTGCTCCTCGGCCTCCCGCAGGTCCTTGAAGGAGTCCACACTGCGCCAGAAGCAACGGGACCTCAAGGCTGCCAGTCGTCCTGTCTGGGCCAGCCGGGGAAAGGTCTCGGTCTCGTGGTCGCCCAGATCGGGCAACTCGGCGGCGATCGATCGCTCGAAGAGGTAGATGCCGCCATTGATCCAGTGCTCCATCTCCACCTTCTCCCGGAAGCCGGTCACCGTGCCCGTCTCGTCCATGTCCACGAGCCCGTAGGGGCTGACCATGGGCACCACCAAGATGGTGGCCAAGTGGGACTCGTTTGCCGACATTCGTTCCTGATGATACGCCGACAGGTTATCCAGGGTTTCGGCGGTGATGATGTCGCCGTTCAACACGGCCACGGTGTCTTCGGTCTCAGGGACCTTGGGGAACCCCATCTTGATGGCCCCGCCCCGGCCCAAGGGGGAATCTTCCACGCTGTAGTGGGCGTTGACACCGAAGGCCTTGCCGTCGCCGAAGTAGTCCTTGATGGCCTCCCAGCGGTAACCGGCCAGAAACACCACGTCGGTGACGCCGCCGGCCTTCAGCCACTCAACCTGGTGTTCCAGGATGGGCTTGCCGCAGACCGGGACCATGGGCTTGGGCAGGGAGTCGGTCAGCGGGCGGAGTCTTTCCCCTTTCCCACCGGCCAGGATCAACGCATACACGCTGTGATAGACCTCGCACCGGGCGGACCTGTTGATTCCGGACCGCCGTATTGCCGGTTAATATACCCGCGCCGCCGTTACGGGGTCAATGAAATGCGTAGCTGGCCTTTGGGGGGAAGGGGGTTCCGGGCGCGGGGATGCTTGAAGGGGCATCAAATAAGAGTTGGATGCCCGGCCCGCATTGAATCAAGCGCTATCGTAGGCAAGCTTCGGCTTCGACCCAGCGCAACCAAGGGTCTACTTTCCTATAACTCCACTACTACGGCTCTGGCGGCGGGTTCCGGCGTTGGCAGGCCGTCTTCTTGAAGGCCACGGAGATGCATTCTTAGTGCCTTTTCGTATCTTTTCATCGTTTCTTCCGGGGTACGGCCCGTCGCGATACAACCCAGAATATCCGGGCAATAGGCTGCCCAGTTGTTTTCAGCCTTTTCCAAAACGACCATGAATTTCATTTCATTGGCCCCCATGCCGTAGTCCCGCCTGCCGCAAAATGTTGCTCAACGTACCTGGCGGAATATCGTCCCTTGGGTGTCCGGCGACGGTAACACGCCCTTGCTTACTCGAATACTTGAACTGACGGTGGCTGCCACGCTGGCGGACCAGATACCAACCATCTTCCTGTAACAAATCTAGCACATCCCTGACGTTCATAGGATTGTCGGCTGCCGCGTCTGGATAAACCTACACGGACCCATCCCCTCTACCCACCAAATCCGGGATTGGCAGTCCCAGAGCTCGCGCCAACGACCCCAGCGTCTCGTACCTAGGCGACTGCTCCCCATTCTCGATTCTGACCAGAGTGACCCGGCCGATGCCGGCTGCTTGGGCCAGGACTTGCTGTGTTAGGCCGTCGGTCTCCCTCAATTGCCGAATCCTGGCGCCGATGGCCTGCCTGCCCGCCAGCGCGACGGCCTCGACCCTAGGCCGGTAGGAGGAGTCGCAGTAGTGGCGAACGAAGTCCCAGGGTAGCTCGACCGTTTCTCCGGATTGGGTGTGCAGAACGGCCTCGTAGGTGTTTGGCAGCTCTACGCTGGCAAGGTTCTCGGCGGCATCGAGCTCCGGGATCTCTGTAAAAGGAACCACGCCTCTCCTT
>CAYMZL010000391.1:0-2856 GCA_964394825.1 uncultured Dehalococcoidia bacterium
GCTAAGGTCTCTTTCCCCACATGGGGTGCTGGAAAGTGGGCTGGATCAGCCGGTCGATGGGCCGGTCCGGCGCTACAACGGGCTCGGGTTCCGGCTCTTCGGCGGCGGGCGGACGGTAGGCCTGGCCCAGCGCGCGGTCCGGGCGCAATGCGCTTAGATGCTGGGACAGGGATTCCAGGCTGTTCAGGTTGTGGACCGGCAGAAAATCGTCTATGTAGGGAAGCGCCGCCCTCATTCCCTGGGTTAGGGGCTGGTAGCTGGGGGAACCCAGGAGGGGGTTCAGCCAGATGAGCCGGTGGCAACTGCGCTGCAACCGGGAAGTCTCCCGGGCCAGCAGTTCGGGGTCGCCCCGGTCCCAGCCGTCGGAGATGATCAGCACCACGGCCTGGCCCCTCAGCACCCGCCGCAACCATTCGTAGTTGAAGGTCTTTACCGCGTCGCCGATCCGGGTGCCGCCGGCCCAGTCGGGCACCGCCTTTGAGACCTCGTCTATCGCTTGATCGATGCTGCGGTATTTCAGGTTCCGGGTGATGCGGGTCAGACGCGTGGCGAATAAAAAGGCCTCCAGTTGTTGGAAATCCTCGGCGATGGTGTAGATGAACTGGAGGAGCATCCGGGTGTAGCGTTCCATGGAGCCGCTTACGTCGCAGATGAGCACCAGGGAGCGGGGCTTGTCCTTGGGAGACCGGTAGGCCAGTTCCAGGAATTCGCCGCCGTATTTCAGGCTTCGCCGCATGGTGCGCCGCAAGTCCAATGGGCCGGACCGGCCGGGAGCCAACCGCCGGGTGCGGCGCCGGCCCAGGTCCCAGGTCAGGTTGGCAGTCATGTGACGCGCTTCGGCCATCTCCCGGGACGTGAACTCGGAGAAATCCTTTTGACGGAAGACCTCAACCGCGCTGTAGGTGCGGTTGAGGTCCACGTTCTGGACCGACTCGTCGTCCGGGTCGCCTTTGAGGGTCCCGGCCCCCTCGGGGTCATCGTCCCGCCCCGTTGATACCTGGGGCTTCCGGAATCGCCGCTGTTCGCCCAAGGAGCGCAGGTCCATGGTGGTGGTGCGGTCGGTGGGCTTGCGCCAGAACACCTGGAAAGCTTCGTCGAAGATGGGCAGGTCCTGCTTGCGGTGCACAAGGATGCTGCGGGCCGCCTGGAAGAATTCCGCCCGCTTTCCGATGGCCACGTGGTCGGTGGCGCGCACTAGGTCCAGCATATTGCCCGAGCCTACTTCCAGTCCCACCCGCCGCAGCATCTCGCCGAAGAGCGTCAGGCTATGCAGGAAATGGCCGTCTGGGCCGGCATCGTTGGGGATGATAGGAATCGGACCGGTCATGGCTACCCGCGGCGGCCTCCCCGGCGTGGCCCGCGGTTCTTGGAACGGTCCAACATGGCGCGCACCGGCTCGCCTCTGACGGCCTCGATGTCGTCTTGATACTTGAGCATCAGACCCAGTGTGTCGTCGATCACCGAAGGGTCCAGTTCCGTCTGGTTCAAAGCCAGCAGGGCGGATAGCCAGTCCAGGGTCTCGGAGATGCCGGGTATCTTGTAGAGCTCGGTCTCCCGCATCTCTTGGATGAACGCGGTCACCTGCTGGGCCAGCTTCCTGGGGGCGTCGGGGATCTTGGCGGTGATTATCTGGAGCTCTCTTTGGTAGTCGGGGTAGCCGATCCAGTAGTAGAGGCAGCGGCGCTTCAGGGCGTCGTGGACCTCCCGGGTGCGGTTGGAGGTGATGATGACGATGGGCGGATGCGCCGCCTTGAAGGTGCCCAATTCGGGGATGGTGATCTGGTAGTCGGCCAGAAGTTCCAGAAGGAACCCTTCAAATTCCTCATCGGAGCGGTCAAGCTCGTCGATCAGGAGCACCGGCGGCCTGTCCTGGGCCTCGTCGATGGCCTGGAGCAACGGACGCTTGATGAGGAAGTTCTCGCTGAAAAGGTCGGCGTTGGCGGTTTCCCGGTCAACGTCGCCCGCCGCCTCCATCAGGCGGATCTCCAGCACCTGGCGGGTGTGGTTCCACTCGTAGACCGCCTGGTTAACGTCCAGGCCTTCGTAGCACTGCAGGCGGATCAGCTTGGTGCCCAGCCCGGCGGCCAAGGCACGGGCGACCTCGGTCTTGCCGACGCCGGCCTCCCCTTCCAGGAATAGGGGACGCTGCAGCTTCATCGCCAGGAATATGGGCACCGCCAGCGCCCGGTCGGTGACGTAGACCTGGTCGCGCAGCAGGTTCTGGACATCTTCAATGGACTCGGGGGCCTGGTACTCGTCGGTGGTCCCTGATGTCGTTTCAGTTGTCGTTCCAGGGGTGGTCGTCAATGGAGTCACGGTCTCCGGCAGATGGCGTTTGAGGCCTGGTCAGGCACGGGTAGTAATTGTATCCCAAAGGCGGAAGGCGCACCACCGGGGCTACTCAAGCGGAGGAACGAAGATAGTCTGGAAGAAGCGGCGGACCAGATGGCCCAGACGGGTCCAATGGTCGTCGAGAGATTCCCGTTCATCCGGTGTCAGTTCGTTATAGGTCTTGCCGTACTGGGGAAAGGTCCAAAGTGTGAAAGCCCAGAACTCAGGCGCCGGACCTCGCTGCCGGGCCTGGGCGATCTCCCCGGCAGCCCCGATCAACTCCCAGGAAACTAATAGGCGGCCTTTATGGGCGATGGCTACAGCCTCGGCCCAGGAAGCGCTTCTATCCGCTCCGTTGAAGGGCTTCATGAGTTCCAGCAGCCGGTCGACCCGCTGGGAGTCATCGGCCGCCGGGCCGGCGAAGCGGTGGGTGCGGCGGCTCTCCCAGGCAGGGCCCAAGGCCGGTATCACCAGTCCGCCGTCCGAGGCGATGGCCAGCATCGAGCCGGCCCGGGACCACTGCAC
>CAYMZL010000392.1:0-2855 GCA_964394825.1 uncultured Dehalococcoidia bacterium
TCAGCCTTTTTTTGCGCCGGGCCAGCCTCAATTCCGCCCCTCTTCTGTAGGCCTGCCGTCTCCAGAACCCCTACGGCCAATCGTTATAATATATTGTCTCTGTTGTATCGGTCCGGCTGGCTGGACCAAAACCCGTTTCAACCACATCCGTTCAAACACCTGCAAGGGGGGCTTCGCCCAGATATGAGATTCTCCCGGATGGTCTCCAAGACGCTACGGTCTGACCCTCCCGACGCCGAAACCGCAAGCCACCGGTTGATGCTCCGTGCCGGACTGATCCACCAGGTGGCCGCCGGCGTTTATGCCTACCTGCCCTTGGCCCTGCGGTCGCTGCGCAAGATCGAAAACATCCTCCGGGAAGAGATGGACGCCGCCGGCGGACAGGAGTTGATGATGCCTGCTTTGCAGCCCCAGGAACTCTGGGAGCAGACGGGCCGGAAGGAGGCCTTCGGCGCTAACATGTTCTCGCTGGAGGACCGGCGGGGCCGCCCCATGGTGCTGGCGCCCACCCACGAAGAAGTGATCACCAACGTGGTCAAGGCCAACGTCCAGAGCTACCGCGACCTGCCGCTGATCCTGTACCAGATCCAGACCAAGTTCCGGGATGAGGCCCGCCCCAGGGCCGGTCTGCTCCGCGTGCGGGAATTCGACATGAAGGACGCCTACAGCTTCAACGCCGACGAGGCCAGTCTGGACGAGAGTTATCAGGCAATGGCCCAAGCCTACCGCAACATCTTCCGGCGCTGCGGCCTGCCGGTTTTGATGGCCGAGGCCGACAGCGGGGCCATCGGCGGCAAGGACTCCCACGAATTCCTGCTGGCCGCCGATACCGGAGAGGACACGGTCATCACCTGCCCGTCCTGTTCCTACACGGCCAACGCCGAAAAGGCCGAGTCCACCTACCCTGAGGTCCCCGCCGAACCGGAACGAGCCCTGGAAGAGGTCAGCACTCCTGGGATCAAGACCATTGCCGGACTGGCTGAGTTCCTCGGCATACCCGAGTCCAAGACGCTGAAAGCCGTTTTCTATATGTCCGACGGCGAGCCCGTGTTCGTCACCATCCGGGGCGATCTGGACGTTAACGAAGTAAAGCTGAAGAACGCCCTCCAGTCCCATGACCTTCGCCTGGCGGAGGACCACGAAGTAAAGGCGGCGGGCCTGGTTGCCGGTTCCGCATCGGCCATCGGGCTCAGTGGAGTCAAGCGGCTGGCCGATGTGTCCATCACCAGCGGCAACAACTTCGTCGTGGGGGCCAACAAACCGGACACCCATTTCCAGGGGGCCAATTACCCGCGGGACTTCCAGGCGGACATCGTAACCGACATCGCCCTAGCCCAGCCGGGTCAACTTTGCCCCCGCTGCGGTCACATTCTGGAATCCATCAAAGGTATCGAGGTGGGGCATATCTTCAAGCTCGGGACGTTCTTCAGCGAGGCCCTGGGCGCGGAATTCCTGGACAGCGAAGGACAGCAGCACCCGATCATGATGGGTTGTTATGGCATCGGCGTGGGACGGTTGCTGGCGGCGGTGGTGGAACAGAACAACGACGAGAACGGAATCGTGTTCCCGATTTCAGTGGCCCCGTATCAGGCCCATCTGGTGGGACTGAACCTGTCCGATCAGGAAGTTGCCGAGGCGTCGGACAAGTTGTACCAGGAACTGGAGGCCGATGGGATAGAAGTGCTCTACGATGACCGGGAGGACGCGGCGGCGGGCGTTAAGTTCAACGATGCCGATCTGCTGGGCCTGCCGGTGCGGCTGGTGGTCAGTCCCCGAAATTTAAAGGCCGGAGTGGTGGAGGTCAAGGGGCGGGCGGAGTCCGAGGCCGGCAGCGTGCCGCTGGATGGGGTGGTGCAAGAGGTGCGCAGACGACTGGCGGCCGGCGCGGAGTAATTCCTTTTTCTATCCCTTGGCCCCCGGGCCCGGCTCCATGCAAGAAGACAGGTACTCCAGGTTTTTCAACAGCGCCGGCGCTATCTTGCCTTTGTGCGAGCTGGACAGCAACAGCAGCAGGCGCAGTTGGGCCGCCAGGTCCGCAGCCAAGGCCCGCTTGGCCTCCGCCACCGTATCCCCTTCCACCGGCACCCGGACCCCCGACAGCGGCATCTGAGTGCGCGATTCCGCAGCCCAATACTTGTCCAGGCTGTCCAGGATCACGATGGGGACCTCTTTCTTCAACACGAAGTTGGCGTCGGGAGCGCTGTCCGAGGGTCGAAGCACGTCCACCAATACCCGGGTGGACTCTGAATGACTGATGTGGAATTGGGCGGCGTTGGGCTGGCTGGTGGAGATATTCTTCCAGGTCCAGTCTTCCGGAGTGGCGCGGTCCAGGCCGGGTTGAATCTTTATCGGTGTGGTGATGTCCTCGGCTAGAGGACGGTCATCCTGCGGCATGCTCATCTTCCCCGTTTTCCCCGTCTGGCGCGCCGTCCAGTTCCCAGGCCGCATAGACCTGATCCGGCAGGGTGATGGGCCCCACGGCGTCCTCATACTCCTTCACGTGCTTAGTGGTGAGCAGGGCGATCGCCTTGAGCATCTGGGGGCTGACCTTGATGCGGGCGCGGAGTATGGGCTCCCGCTCCTCCATCTGCTCGCCGAAGAACAACACTGCGGAATACAGGCTGCTGAAGATGTGCATGGAGTCGCTGTAGAACGTGATGGGGTCGAGAGAAGCCGCCTGGGAAGTCTGATCCTCGCCGGCGCCTTCTTTGGCGCCTTCGCCGGGGTTCACGTAAGAGTCTTCCTGGGGAATCTGGTCGTCAGGGGGCACGTAGGGCCGTTGAATGATGGGCATGGGACCTCCACAGATAACGGGTTCTTGCGGTGTGGGACCGCTTGCAATCACACTGTAGTTC
>CAYMZL010000393.1:0-2851 GCA_964394825.1 uncultured Dehalococcoidia bacterium
GACGTGCTCATCACACTGTTGGCGTTTTTCCTCATATTCAAGCTAACCTCGGAAAACGTGGTGCGAGACCTGCTGGTGGAGGCCGGTGCAGGCGACGCAGACACGCAGTCCAACCACGCAGGAAGGTCTCAACAGCAGGGTATTACGGTCGGCGAGGGTCTCGGCGGTTAAGCTACGCCGGAGCATGACTGCGGCCCCGCGCCCATCTATCCCGCCTACCGTTGGCTCGGACGATTTCATACAGTTCTCGCAGGTAACGATAAAAAGCACGCGCTTTTACCGCGGGCATGTAGATATAGCCATCGTCACCGTATATGAACAAGCCGGCTTCACTCAGCTTGTCCACGGCCGAGACACCCTCGATGATTCTCGGCAAGAATAAGCTCATCCTTCCGACCTCGGCCGGGGTGTACTGCACATCCAGATGGTCCAATGCCGGCTCGCGCTTGTTGCCATAGATCCTGAGGAACAGCCGAATAGAGTTGGGCCCCAACGCAGCCGAATATATGGCTCTGGCCTTGTCGCCACCGATGGTGCGCTCAACCTCCCGCAGCGCGTTTACGACTCTTTCTCCCAGTTCAGTGCGGGCGTACTTGCTCTCGCTGTCCGACCCTTCCGCCGAGACCAATCCCGCCTTCAACAGCTTGTTCAAGTGTCGAATATGCTCTTCCACCCCCGACTCGACCTGGAACTTCTCAATCTCCGCTTTCTGTACCGGGGCTTCCATCGCCTGCAACATCCGGAGCCTCAAGTAGTCCCCCCTGGGTGATGTTAGGCATGAATGCAGCTGGGCAATCTCTTCTGCCCGGTGGAACACATCTTTGATAATCCGACCGGCCAATTCATGTGCTAATTTGGAATCTGTCATCGTATCGGCTCCGTTATTTATTACTCGCTAAATTCCGGCTCTTCCTGTAGAAATCGCTTTTCATAGACCTCGTTGAGGAGGATGCAGTACACATAGTTGTTGGTGGTGTTGCCGCCGGTCCGAAATGAATCGGGCAAGCCGATCTGCAAACCGAGGTAGAGCGTCAGGAACGGTGGAATCGCCTCCGGGGGAATGCCCAGCACCATCGCAAATGGTCCCGCGAACAGAAGCAACTCTCCTGGAATTCCAGGGATGCCGAAGCTGATCAAGAAAGCCACCGGTATGGCCAATAACAGCTCCATCAAGGAGAATTGGAACCCAAGGATACTGCCCACCAGACCCAACAGAATGATCGCGCAGATCAGCGTTCCGTTGGTGCAAAGGACACTGCCGGCTCCAATCACGATTCTTCGTACAGTGGGCCGTACCCAGGGGGCATGTTTACTCAAGATATAAAGGTTTAATGGCGTAGCCAGCGATTCGGAACTGGTCGACCAGAGCAAAGGGTAGGCCTTAATCCAGTAGGTCCGGAAATAATCCCGCACCGAAAATTGCTCAGACTTCCATTTAGCCAGCGCCAATATCGCGAAGTGCCAGGCGAAGCAGGCGACCGCTACCAGAAGAGAACCAGCTATGTAGGCTACAACCATTCCGCTGGACGTGGCGGTGTCGATTGAAAATCCCAAAATGCTTATGGTGTCCAGGCTGGTTGCAGCTCCTCCAGTGTCCAACCGGCCAAGCTGGTCCGGGATGGACTGAACGTACACGCCGACCGCGAACATGAACAGCGGGATTATCGGTTGGATATATTGTCCGGCCGACTCAATGAATGTGACTCCCTTCTCCAGGACCTGCGCCAATGAATTGACTCTGACGGCGATTATGCCGACTGCGATGGCGGCGTAGATCGCCCAGAAGAACTGGCTGACAGTCAGGGTTGTGAGCAGGGACTTGGAGGTTTGCACCAAGGCGCTCGAGATGGAAACCGAGTTCTCGGGCATCAACGGCAGACCGAAAACCACTACGGTGAACACCACGGCAAATAGCAACGCGAAGATCTTGGTGGCTCCCAGCCAGGCGATCACATACAACCCGAACGATCCCCTGCGCCTGGTGGACAGGATGCGGGACAGCACCGGCGCCAGCACCAGGAATATCAGGAGGGGCGCCACGTAGCCGTAGCCGCCTATAAAAGCGTCCGCCGACCGGTTAACGACATTGGATAATCTGTCCGAAACCGCGCCTGACAGGATGCCCGCGGCAAACGTGATCAGGAATATTACCGGAAAAAAAGTACTTGCCTTCGACTTCAGCGCTTGCCAAATTCCTGCGACGCTTGCCGGGACAGGCAAGGCCTCAGAGATTTGGAATACCCTGCTGACAGCACCATCAAATTTCATGGAGCACTTCCTATTGCGTAAAGATTCTTAAACCAAGTGTTAAAAAGGGGGCCAAGTATGACTCGGCCCCCGTTCGTGCACAAAATATCGATAACGGTCGCCTCTGACCTAACCAGGACCGGAAAGGTCATCGGCTAGCATTGATTGATCTGGTGAAGGGTCAAGTGGCAACGCGGCCCAGACGACTTCTAGTTGTCGTCAACCGTTGTTTGTGCCGCATCCATTCCCGGTTACGCACCAACCCTTGTGAACCACCCCAACCCCAGGACCAGAACGTTGCGACTAGCCACCCGGCTGCGCTTCAGATTTGTAAGCCCGGACGCAGAGGTCCATGGTCTGCCCGTGCAGTCCTGCTGCTCGGACAGTCCAGGACCTAGCCAAGCTCGTCGATGAGCTTGCCGACCAGCTTCTGCTTGAACACCTCGTTAGTCATTGCCGCACTGACGAGCCGCTGCCGCAGGTCTGAATCGTTTTCCAGGGCGTCCTGGACTTTGTCGGCGATTTCGTCGGCCAAGGAGTCCATAGTGGTTGAATCCTCAACCAGGCCCGACACGACCTGGTCCATGAATTCCTGGTCTGCCAG
>CAYMZL010000394.1:0-2850 GCA_964394825.1 uncultured Dehalococcoidia bacterium
ACCGCCCTTTGGCAAGAAAGGATGCTACATTTCAGCCGCTTTTCCACATCTGTCACCCTGATCCCGACCGCAGTCGGGAGAAGGGTCTCGTTGTTCAGCGGGTTGTTTCCTCAGTGGCAAAGAGATTCTTCGGCTTCCGCCTCAGAATGACAGTGGTGAGTTAATGACAGATACCAGTCCTGCCCGCTTCCTCGTTAGTGTTGCAGATGCAATCCTGCTAGAATGCTGGGTAGTTTTTCAAAGTGGACCACGAACGCCTTCACAGGCGTCAGAATAGTCAGCCGGGAGGGGCCGCCAGATGGCATCGATTGACCTGCGCAGCGACACAGTCACCAAACCCACCGACGAGATGCGCCGGGCCATGGCCGAGGCCGAGGTGGGCGACGACGTTTACGGAGAGGACCCGTCCATCAACCAGCTTCAGGAACGGGCCGCCGCCATGCTGGGCAAGGAGGCCGGCCTGCTGACCGCCAGCGGCACCATGAGCAACCTCATCGCCACCTTGGCCTACTGCCGCCGGGGCGACGAGATCATCATGGGAGACCAGGCCCACATGTTCTGGAACGAAAGCGGGGGACAGGCCGCGCTGGCCGGCGCCCAGACCCGCCTGGTGCCCAACGACGCCCAAGGCGGCATCAACCCCGAAGACGTGGCCCGCGCCATCCGGCCCAAGGGCAACCCCCATTTCCCAACGACCACCATGGTCTGCCTGGAGAACACCCATAACCGGTGCAGCGGCATGGTGATGACCCCCGCCGACACCAAGGCCGTCTGCGACGTGGCCCACCAGGCCGGCGTGGCGGTGCACCTGGACGGCGCGCGCATCTTCAACGCCGCCGTGGCCCTGGAAGTCCCCGCCGAGGAACTGACCCGCGACGTGGACGACGTCAGTTTCTGCCTCTCCAAGGCCCTCAGCTGTCCGGTGGGCTCGGTGATCGTGGGCTCCAAGGACTTCATCAAAGAGGCCCACAAGTGGCGCAAGATGGTGGGGGGCGGCATGCGCCAGGCCGGTGTGCTGGCCGCCGCCGGATTGGTGGCCCTAGACTCCATGGTGGACCGCCTGGCCGAAGACCATCAGAACGCCCGCCGCCTGGCCCAGGGGCTGGCCAATATCGACGGCATCAAGGTGGACGCCGACAGCATCCAGACCAACATCGTCATCTTCGACATCGATGAGAAGGTGGCCCAGGCCCAGGACTTCATCAAAGCCATGGCCGGCGCCGAGGTGCTGGTCTCCTACCCCGGCGAGCAGTCCGTCCGCATGGTGACCCACCGGCACATCTCCGGCGAGGACGTGGAAGAAGCCCTGTCCCGCACCTCCAAGGTCGTCAGGGAACTTCGGTCCTAAGGGCTGATCGATGCCTAACATCACTCAGGCCACGGGTTGACGCATGCCTGACGTCGCTCTGGCACACGGACATACGGCGGTGCTCATCGCCGACTTCTACGCGGACATGATGAATACATTGCCCCACGCCACCGGCCGCGGCGTGGTGGAGAAGGCCGCCGCGGTGCAGGCCGCGGCCCCGGGAGCTTTGTAGTTGGCCGGCCCGCCTCCGGAAGAGCGGTCGCGCCGGTTGCAATTGCGCACCCTTTACATAGCCGTCGCCGCCCTGGCCATCTCCGTGGGCCACGTGGTCTACGCTATTTTCCGGGACCACGTCTTTGATTAGGACCGACCTTGATTAGAACCGGCGTATGGGGCCAAAAGATCATGATTGCGCCTGAAGAGTTGGCCGGCGTGACTGGCGCAACAGTGGCCGATCTCTCGTCAGATCAGGAATCCACGTGAACGGGCTTATCAGGCGGGTTGCCTACGCCGCGATTCGCCATTAACATTCTCTGAGATGCGCGGCCCGTCATGAAAAAAGCGGCTGACGCCCTGACGCATCTATAACACAAATGGAGGTGCCCAGGTTCTAGAACGTATTTTTTCTTGGTTCCGCAAACCCACGGCGGGGATCGAAGTCGAAACAACCGGCGGGTCTTTTCAGCCCGGCGGCACAATAGATGTCCAGATCACGATACGGCCGAAAAAGGGAGTCACGATCAGGAGCGGCCAGGTGGAATTGGTCTGCACTGAGCAATGGTGGGAAAAGGAATCCCCGTCGGATGGCGGGGAGGGAAGGCTGGAGATCCGCTCCGCTTTGTCCCAGCCGCTGGTCCAATCGTTCATCGCCGACACTGAATTGACCGGCTCCGAGCCGGTAGTCAGGTACGCGAGGTTCCAGATCCCCACCGAGGCTCCTCCCACCGTCTACGGCTCGGTAGCCCAGGTGTCTTGGGAACTGACCGGCCGGTTGGAGACGGAGAATGGCAACCCGGTCATCAGGTCCCGGGAAATAACCGTGCTTACCCCTCCAGTGGTCCAGACCGGACGCAGCGCAGCGGACCTAACCGCGGAGGCATCCTTCAGCGGATGCATCCTGGCCATGGTCCTGGTTAATGACGTGGTCGGCGCCGGCGGATTCCTGGAGGGTGAACTCCGGGCACGGATGAACACCACGGACCAGGCCAGGGACATCCGCATCGAGTTGCACAGCACCGAAACCGCGGGGGACCGCCAGGCGGAGTCGATCCGGGAACGGGTCTCTCTGGGGAGAAATGTTCAGTTGACCTCGGCGGAGCCCTACGTCTGGGCCTTCAGCCTGCAGGTGCCGGAGCGGACCCTGCCGACGGTGAAGAGCGGGCACACCACGGTAACGTGGCGTCTCAAAGCGGTGGTGGACACTGACCAGACTCCGGAGGCCTACCACGTGGAGCGGGAAGTCCAGATATTCACCTCGACCTAATCATCCCGGCCGCCTGAGGCCGGGTCATGACCGCTGCTCCCGTCCGTTTTATCGCCCC
>CAYMZL010000395.1:0-2847 GCA_964394825.1 uncultured Dehalococcoidia bacterium
TTACCTTCCAACAGCAGATGCAACAGTCCTAGACCAACCGCTCAAATACGGCCGGGCTAAAAGCCCGTCCAAGTGACGCCCAACTTAAACATTCGGACTAATAAAGGAGAAATGACATGGCAGATGATGGTTCGGCGCAATCAACGACAGTATGGCCCCTGCCCAAGTTTTATTTCCAAGTGAAATGGGACGCTGAGGTCCTTTCCTTCCAGGAGGTATCCGGCCTGGACGTTGAGGCCCAGATCATCGAGTACCGGCACGGCGACAACCCGGTGTTCTCAACCATCAAGATGCCCGGCATTGTGCAATCGGGCAACGTAACCATGAAGAAGGGTGTATTCAAGTCCGACAACAAGTTCTGGGACTGGTACAACAAGATCAAGATGAACACCATCGCCCGGGTGCCGGTGACGATCAGCCTCTTGGACGAGGCCGGCGCCCCCACCATGGTATGGACGCTGACCAACGCCTGGCCCACCAAGATCACCAGCACGGACCTCAGCGCCGAAGGCAACGAGGTTGCCGTCGAGGAGATCGAAATCGCCCACGAAGGACTGACCATAGCCAACGCCTAACCAGGCGCCGAAACGTGTGAGGGGCATCTCCCAAGTGGGTTGCCCCTCTGCGTGTTTTTTGGACTATTGATTTATTGGGATTTTATTATGGTTACGAGCGCTCTATCTGTATTGAGCCAGCTGGCGGCCGGCGAATATCCGCCTTCAGCCTTCTACTTCCAAGTCGCCTTCGCACTGGCCTCAGGCATATCGGACACTTCCTTTCAAGAAGTGTCTGGAATCAGTTCGGAGATCGAGAGCGAAGAGGTGGCTGAGGGGGGCGAGAACCGGTATGTGCACCGGCTGCCCAAAGGAATCAAACACCCGATGCTGACCTTGAAGCGCGGCATCGCCATGAATACCTCGCCTTTGGTCAAGTGGTGCCGAAAGGTGCTGGAAGCCGATTTCACGGAGCGTATCGTACCTCAGCACATGACGGTCTACTTAATGAACGGATACAAAATCCCGATTCGGGCTTGGTCGTTCGCCAACGCCTATCCGGTCAACTGGGAGGTCGAAGACTTCAATTCGACCAAGAACGAGGTCGCCATCGAGAAAATCGACTTCAGTTACACCTATTCCAACAGGCTCATCTAAAAAATCATGACAATCGAAGTCAAGCAATTGCTAATAAAGTCATCCGTGCTGCCGGAAGGTAAAGATGAGGGTACACCTGGCCGGGACATCGACGAGGAGAATATAGGCGAAATATTGGCGTGCGTCTTGGAAGAATGCCGACAAATGGTCGCTGACATGCTCCGGAAAGAGCGGGAGCGGTAGATGACAAGCCTAAGCACCGGATCGAAAACTCTCCTAAAAATTACGCCGTGCAAACTCGAGAAAAAACCCAGCAAAATTTCCCTAGGCAATGTCAATGATAGTTTTGAGGTGATGCTGAATCCCTCTGCCTACTCCCATGGCTTCACCATCAAAAACAGCGAAAACAGCAAAAACAGCAAAAACGACAAAACCAGCAAAAAAGACGCCATCGGCAAGTCGGCGGCCGATAACAAGTTCAACACCGTCGGCCCGGAAACAATAGATTTCGAACTTTGGATCGACGGCACCGGGGTGGTCAGCCCACTCAATCCTGGCAGCGAATCACCGGACGTAAAAACCCAGATTCAGCATTTAAAGGATGTCGTTTACGTCTATCACGGTGAAGAGCACTCCCCCAATCCCGTTCGCTTGCTCTGGGGAAGCTTGATATTCTTTGGGTTCCTGGACTCGATGTCGGTGGACTACACCCTCTTCAAACCAAGCGGGGAACCCCTGAGAGCCAAGGTGAAGCTTTCTTTCAGCGGTTACCAAAGTAAGGATGAGGAATCTCTTAGGGCTAACCGGTCGTCTCCGGATCTCGACCATGTGGTAGAGGTGAAGGCCGGCGACACATTGCCGCTTTTGTGCTACCGGATCTATAAGGACCCCGCGTATTACACCGAAATAGCCAGGGTGAACAACCTGGTCAACTTCCGGAGCCTGGTTCCCGGAACACGTTTACGTTTCCCTCCCCTGAGGTAGGTTTTGGCGGACTCACCAGATAAGGACTCCGACGGAGTACTAAGCCTTAGCATCTCATCCAACGGCGCCAAGCTGAAGCCGGAGATCGGCATCGTTTCGGTGTCTGTGGAGAAGTCGGTCAACCGGATTCCCAGCGCCAGGATCGTCCTGTTGGACGGCGACATGCCCGACCAAGACTTTCCGCTTAGCAACACCGACGACTTCAAGCCGGGCTCGGAGATCCAGATTGATGCCGGCTACATGCAACAAGAAGAGACCATCTTCAAAGGCGTGGTAGTCAAGCACGGGATAAAAATCACCGGCGACAACTACTCGCGGCTGGTCATCGAATGCCAAGATGCAGCCGTGGCCATGACGGTAGGCCGGAAAAACGCCAACTTTGTCGATTCCAAAGACAGCGACATAATCACGACAATCATCGGCAATTACAGCGGGCTCAAATCGGATGTGGATTCCACCGACACCTCCATGAAAGAGGTCGTCCAATACTACGCCACCGACTGGGATTTTGCGTTGTCGCGGGCCGAGATCAACGGTCTGTTGACCATCGTGGATGACGGATCGGTATCGGTAAAAGCACCCGAGGTCGACGCTCAAGCGGTCTTGTCGGTCAAATACGGCGTCGACTTGATTGAGTTCGACGCCGAAGTCGACGCCCGGACCCAATTGGCTTCGGTGGGTGCGACCGCATGGGACCCAAAGAACCAAGCGGTGCTTGAAAGCGCCCCCGCTAAGCCTACTGACCTCAACAAACAAGGCAACCTCACGGCGG
>CAYMZL010000396.1:0-2825 GCA_964394825.1 uncultured Dehalococcoidia bacterium
TGCCCCGTTGACTGCATCTATACCCGCGACGAAGACGACATGTTCTACATCAGCCCCGACGAGTGCATCGACTGCGCCGCCTGTGAGCCCGTCTGCCCGGTGACGGCCATCTTCGCCGAGGACGCGGTTCCGGCCGAGTGGAGCGAATACATCGCCAAGAACTACGACTACTTCAAGAACGTCGATCCCGCGGAAATGAAGCGCAAATAAAACCGGTCTCCGGTAGCTTTGCCTTCTCCCGAGGCCGGTCTCCCGGACCGGTGAAGATAAAACCTTTAAAGGGTGAACCTTTAAAGGTTTTATATCGTCAGACCGGAGCGTTAGATCCAGGGATATGAGGGGTTGTGGTTGGGGGTACGCCGCAGGCCTTGTCTGCGGCCCGGCGCAGAATCTATGGATCCATCAAAACACCAAGGCCAGGCGCCCCGTCTAACCAGGGCGGCCCGGGCCGATGCGGATAGGAGCCCTCATATGAACATCGACTCAACCCCAGAATTCGTAACAGAAGCTTACAAGAAGATGGAGCGCATCCTTGCAATTGTCCGTTCTCGTGTCAACGGTCCCATGGGGCTGGCCGACAAGCTCCTTCTCTCCCACTTGGACGACCCCGCTGGCCAAGAATTGGTGCCGGGGCAGAGCTACCTATGGGCCAGGCCCGACCGGGTGGTCCTCCAAGACGTTCTGGGCCAGACCGCCATGCTGCAGTTCATGCAGACCGGCCGGGACAGTGCCGCCGTTCCCACCACCATCCACTGCGACCACCTGATTCAAGCGCGGGTGGAAGGGGCCCAGGATCTGAAAGAGTCTGTGGCCGAGAACGGCGAGGTCTACGATTTCCTCCGATCGGCAGGGGCCAAATACGGCGTCGGATTCTGGGGCCCTGGGGCGGGCATCATTCACCAAGTAAATCTGGAGCAATACGCCTTCCCCGGCTGCTTGATCATCGGCACCGACTCCCATACCCCCAATGCCGGCGGCTTGGGCGCTTGTTCCGTTGGCGTGGGCGGGGCCGACGCGGTGGAGGTGATGGCGGGACTGCCCTGGGAGGTCCTTTATCCCAGGCGCATCGGGGTGTTGCTCACCGGCGAGATGAGTGGCTGGACCGCACCCAAGGACATCATCCTTTACTTGGCCGGCGAACTCACCGTGTCCGGCGGCACCAACGCCATCATCGAGTACTTCGGCCCCGGCGTAAGCTCCATCAGCTGCACTGGCAAAGCGACCATTACCAACATGGGCGCCGAGTTGGGCGCCACCACCTCGGTCTTCCCGTACGGCGAACGCATGGCGGCCTACCTTCGGGCTACCCACCGAGGCGAACTGGCCAAATTGGCAGCACAAAACCAGGAGATGCTCCAGCCCGACCCCGAAGTGGTCAACGACCCCGGCAACTACTACGAACGGGTGGTGGAGATTGACCTTTCCAAGTTGGAGCCCCACGTAGTCGGGCCCCATTCGCCCGACCGGGCCCGGCCTATTTCGGCCATGGCCGCTGAGGTGAAAGACCCGTCCAACGGGTTCGTGGACGAGATTTCCACCGCCCTCATCGGTAGCTGCACTAATTCTTCCTACGAGGATATGAGCCGGGCAGCCGACGTAGCCGAGCAGGCCACCGCCCTCGGGATCCAGGTGGCCACCGACCTGATGGTAACTCCAGGATCGGAGACGGTGCGGGCCACCATCGAAAGGGATGGCCAACTAGATTCGCTACGGAGAGTGGGCGCTACGGTCTTGGCCAACGCCTGCGGTCCATGCATCGGCCAGTGGCGCCGCAGCAAAGCGTCCAACGAGGCCAACACGATCCTCACTTCCTACAATCGCAACTTTCCCCGGCGCAATGACGGGCAGCCCCAGACCATGAACTTCATCACCAGCCCCGAAATCACCACGGCCATCGCCTTAGCCGGCAGACTGTCCTTCAACCCCTTGACGGACACCCTAACCGACGGCCAGGGAAACCAGGTGATGCTGGAGCCACCCAAGCCGGCCCCAGAGGTGCCGGCCAAGGGCTTCGACCCAGGCAATGCTACCTATATCGCTCCCCCGGAAGACGGTAGCAGCATAGAGATCGTGGTCAGCCCCACCAGCGGGCGACTGCAACTCATGGAGCCTTGGGCGGCATGGGACGGGCAGGACGTGGTGGATGCGGCCGTCCTGATGAAGGTTTCGGGCAAGTGCACCACCGACCACATCTCTCCTGCGGGCCCCTGGTTGAGCCTCCGGGGGCACCTAGACAAGTTCAGCGACAACATGTTCATGGGCGCCACCAACGCTTACACCGGCGAGGCGGGCACGGGCTTGAATACCATCACCGGCGAAAGCGGGCAAGGAATCTCCGGGATCGCCCGGCAGTACAAAGCCCAGGGTATAAAGTGGGTAGTTGTGGGGGACAGCAACTACGGAGAGGGCAGCAGCCGGGAGCACGCGGCCCTGTCGCCTCGGCTCTTGGGCGGGTCGGCCATCATCGCTCGCAGTTTCGCCCGCATCCACGAGTCCAACCTCAAGAAGCAGGGCCTCTTGGCGCTGACATTTGAGGACCCTGCCGATTATGACAAAGTCCGGGAGAACGACCGCATCAGCCTGACGGGCCTAAACGACATGGCCTCGGGCAAGCCGGTGCTCTGCATCCTCAAGCACGACGACGGCACGCAACAGACCATCAACCTCCGTCACTCGTTGAATGAAGGGCAGATCAGTTGGTTCAAGGCCGGCTCGGCCATGAACCACATCAAGAACGTGGCCGGAGGCAACTAACCCCCAACTACGGCTGATCCGCAAGGGCAAAAAGAGGGGCGTCCCGAATCATCGGGACGCCCGTTTTGTTG
>CAYMZL010000397.1:0-2824 GCA_964394825.1 uncultured Dehalococcoidia bacterium
TCGGAGCTCCAGTCAAATGCAGACTCCGCGGAGCCGATCACATGGAATATGCACGGCGGCGCCGGGCCGGTGGCCCACATCTGGCCTTTGATGGGAGCGACGGGGACCTTGAGGCCCAGCATTTCGCCCACGGGCTTGGACCAGGCGCCCACCGCCAGTACCAAGGTATTGGCCCTGAATTCTCCCCGGCTGGTCTGGGACTGCCAAGAGCCGTCTTGTTGCTGGGTTAGCGCCTGGACATCGTGGCCGGTCTTGATGTCGGCCCCCAAGGCGGCTGCGGCATCGCCGAAGGCCACCGTGGCCTTGGCCGGGTTGGCGCGGCCACGGTTGACCAAGAACATGAACCCGGCCAGGGACTCAGACGCTTCAGGCTCGATGGCGCGCGCCTCCCGGGTTGTCAGCAGTTCCGCGTCGTAGCCCTCTGACTTGAGCTTGAGTACACGGTCCCGGACGTAGTCCCATTGCTGGGCCGTGTGCACCGCCTGCAGACCGCCCGGAGCATGGAACTCGATGTCGTAGCCCATGTCCAGTTGGAGGGTCTTAAATATCTCGAAGCTGCCCGCGGTCAGGTACGACTGCAAGTTGGGGTTGTGCCCCCAGCCCTGGCCGCCCAGACCTCCCGCGTTGACCCCCGACGCTTCCCCGGCGATCTCCCCTCGCTCCAGTAGCGTGACCCGTTCACCGTGCTGCGCCAGGTGAAATGCGGTTGCAACGCCGCAGATGCCGCCACCGATTATCAGGACATCAGACTCGTTCGCGCTGGCCAAGGTTGAAACCTGCCCCTCTTAATAGAACTCCCGTTCCGGCGAATCCCGGACCGCCGGAAGTTAGGCCCATCATAGTTAAGGGCATTGGGCGGGTCAACGGTGGACCGGCTGGACCAGCCGGCCTCGAATCGCGGCCGGAACCGGCTGCTACAACTGGCGCAGCCGCGGGTCCAGCTTGTCCCGTAGCCAGTCGCCGAACAGGTTCAGCGACATCACCGTGAGCATTATCGCCAGCCCGGGGAAGGTGGCGATCCACCAGAACCCGGCCAACCGGTCCCGTCCATCGGACACCATGGAACCCCAGGCGGCGGTGGGCGGAGGGACCCCAGCGCCGAGAAAGCTCAAAACGGACTCCAGAAGGATGACTATTCCCAGCTGCAAAGTTGCCACTACTATCAGGGTATTGATCGTGCCGGGGAATATGTGGATCAAGAGGATACGCGCCGTTGAAGCCCCGGAAACCTTGGCCAGGGCCACATAGTCATTAGTCTTTAGACCCAACACCTCCCCCCGCACTTGGCGGGCGAATCTTGGCCAGATAAACAAGCAGAGCACCACAACGATAACGGTGAAAGACTGGCCTAAAGCCACCACCAATACCAGCGCCACTAATATGATAGGCAGGGACAGCTCGACATCGACAATCCGCATTATCAGTTCGTCCACCCAGCGGCCATACCAGCCGGCCACCAGCCCCAGCGTTACGCCAAGGGTGCCGCCGACCCCAAGAGTCACGGCGGCCACTATGAGGGAGATGCGGGCGCCGTAAATCACCCGGGAAAGTAAGTCCCGGCCCAACTGGTCGGTGCCCAGCAGGTATTTGGTGGAGCCCCCTGGACGGATGACTACCTCTATAGAATCTCCCACGGCCGCTTGTGGATCGATCTTCTGGGCATTCCTCAGGCTTATAAGCCTGCCCTGCTCTTCCAGGTCGACAATCTCAGCCACGGTTTTGAATGCGGTTTCATCGCCGGACCAGAATGGAGGCAGGTTGCGCTCCTGCAAGATGCCCCGGTCCGGGTCGTGGGGAGCGATCCAGGGCGCCGCCACGCCTGACACGACCACCAGGGACAACAAGAAGACGGGCAGGATGGGCCAGGTACGGAGCGCGTGCGTGACCGTGGCCCATTTGATGCGCGGCAGTCTTCGGGCTACAAGGACGTCCGCAATATCCTGAATTGCCATCTACTCTTTGCTCCTCAACCCTACGTGTACCGGATGCGCGGGTCTATGAAGGCGTATAGGACATCCACCGTGAAGGAGGCGGCCACATACAAAAGGGTGAATACGATGACCACCGCCTGGAGGACGGCATAGTCGAGGGCGAATAGGGCATCCACGGCGAGCTTGCCCAAACCGGGCCAGGCAAACACGGTTTCCACGACCAGAGAGCCGGTGACCAGAGCGCCCAACGTTATCCCCGCGAAGGTCAAAGCCGGTATTACAGCATTTCGTAATGCGTGTTTCACGATCACGGTTTGGTTGGACACGCCTTTGGCCCGAGCCAATTTGATGTACTCAGAGTCCAGCACGTCCAGCATGGCCGAGCGTATCAGGCGGAGGTTGGCGGCCGCGTAGAACCAACCCAGCGTTATGGCGGGGAGGATGATGCCCCGCGGGTCGTCACGGCCGAATGGGGGCACCCAGCCCAGCTTCACGGAGAAGAAAAACACGAGCATGATGCCCAGCCAAAAGGGCGGCGCCGACTGGCCGACGAGGGCCACAGCCCTACCAAACAGGTCGATAAAGGTGCCCCGCTTGACTGCGGCCAATATGCCCAAGGGAACGCCAATGAGGACGGAGAGGACGAAGGAGGCCGCCGCCAGTTGCAGAGTGGCGGGAAGGCGTTCCATCACGATATGCATGGCCGGACGCCCCTGTTTGATGGACTGCCCGAATTCGCCTTTCAGGGCGTCCTTGATGAATATGCCGTACTGCTGGTAGTAGGGCTTGTCCAGGCCCAAGGCAGCCCCCATGCGGTCCCAGTCCTCCATGGTGGAGTAGTCGTCCAGCAGCATGGCCCGGGGGTCGCCGGCGGCCCGGCTCATTATGAAAAT
>CAYMZL010000398.1:0-2801 GCA_964394825.1 uncultured Dehalococcoidia bacterium
TTGGTATTCTAGCAACGAGATTCTTCGGCTGACGCCTCAGAATGACAGTTTTGAGTCGTCAGCCGCCTTTTCCGTGTTTGATTTCTGGGTATAGCGGTTCTCGGTTTTGGGCAGCCCCAGGTTGCCCCGGAGGGTGTCCGCCTCATATTCGGTGCGGAACAGGCCCCGCTCCTTGAGGATGGGCAACACGTGGTCCACGAAATCGTTGAAGCCCTGGGGCAGGACACTGCTGTTCAGCATGAAGCCGTCGGCCGCGCCCCCTTCGAACCAGGCCTGCATGGCGTCCGCCACCTGGGTGGGGGTGCCGATGAACTCGCTCCTGGGGGTGGTGGACCGGAGGGCCATCTCCCGCAGGGTCAGATTTTCGTCCTTGGCCACCTGCTTGATGCGGTCGGTGGTGCTCTCCCATCCGTTGCGGCCGAAGTCCCCCAGGTCCGGGAAGGGCTCGTCCAGGCCGTAGGGCGAGAAGTCCATGTCATTGAAGTAGCGGCCAAGGTAATTTAGGGCGTCCTCGATGACCACCAGGTTGGCGATCTCCTGATACTTGGCCTCGGCCTCCGCCGGGGTATCCCCAACGATGGGCGCGCAGCCGGGCAGGATCAGCACCTCGCCGGGGTTGCGGCCCGCCTTGACCGCCCGCTGTTTGATGTCTTGGTAGAACGCGGCGGCGTCGGCCCTATTCGCCTGTCCGGTGAAGATGGCGTCAGCGACCTTGGCGGCGAAGCCCCTCCCGGCTTCCGACGAGCCGGCCTGAATCAAGACCGGGCTGCCCTGCCGGGAACGGGAGATGTTAAGCGGGCCCTGCACCGAGTAGAACTCGCCCTCATGGTCCAGCCGGTGCATCTTGGCCGGGTCGATGAATACCCCCGACTCTTTGTCCCGGATGAAGGCGTCGTCTTCCCAGGAGTCCCAAAGCCCCTTGGCGATCTCCACGAACTCTTCGGCCATGCGGTAACGCAGGTCGTGCTGGGGATGCTCGGGCCGGCTGTAGTTGGCGGCGGAACCCTCTAGGGGCGAGGTGACGATGTTCCAACCCGCCCGGCCGCCGCTCAAGTGGTCGATGGACGAGAACTGCCGGGCCACGGTGTAGGGGTCGCTGTAGGTCGTGGAAAGGGTTGCCGCCAGTCCGATCTTGGTCGTTTCCATCGCCAGGGCGGCCAGCAGGGTCAGGGGCTCGAACCGGTTCAGGAAATTGGGGTGGGACTTCTCGCTGATGTAGAGTCCGTCGCCAAAGAACACGAAGTCCAGCTTGGCCTGCTCGGCCTTGCGGGTCAGGCCTTTGTAGTATTCAAGGTTCACCGCGCCGTCGGCCACGGCGCTGGGGTGCCGCCACGAGGCCATGTTGCCGCCGGTGCCCGATAAGAATGCGCCCAACCGCATCTTTGGTTGTTCGGTCATATTAGATCCCTTAGGTCCCGCCCTTTTTTGCTTCCGTGGCAACCCGGCTCAACAGCTCGTAGGAGCGGAGCCGCTTCTGGAAGTTATTGATGGCCGTCACCACTATTATCTCTTCGACGTTATGTAATCTCTGGACCTCGAATAATTTCTCCAGGGCCAGTTCCGGCGAGCCGTGAATCACGGGGGCGTCGCGGACCTTGATCTCGAACTTTTCGCCCGATTGCTTGCCAAAGTTCTCGGCCGCCTCCAGGGTGCCGGTGGTCAGAGTGCGGCCGCTCTCCAAGGTGATGCGGATGACCTTGATCTCAGCGGCGTAACCGGCGGCCTCGTCTGCGGAGTCGGCCACTACCACCGGAAGGGCGAGCATGGCCCGCTTCCGGCCCGGACCGGCGGCGTCGAACCGGCTGTGGTAGGTCTTGATGGCCTTGGTCATCTCCTCTTGGTCACCGTTCAGAAAGAGGGCGAACACGTAGGGCATACCGAACTCGGCGGCCATCTCGGCGCTGGAGGCCGAGGTGCCAAGCAGGTACAGGTCAGGCGGCTCCGGAGGCTGCGGGCTGGCCATGAGCCCATGCAGCGGGTGGGATTCTTCCAGTCCGTCCTCGCCATGGAGGAATTTCCGCAGTTCCGCTATCTTGTTGCCGATGGACCGTTCGCCGGCCACCGCCTGCTGCAGGGCCATGGTCGACTGGGGCAGTCCCCCCGGTCCGCGACCGATGCCAAGGTCAACCCGGCCGGGGGCCAGGGACGCCAGCACGTTGAAGTTCTCGGCCACCTTGTAGGGGCTGTAGTGTTGCAGCATCACGCCGCCGGCGCCGACGCGGATGCGGCTGGTCTTGGCCAGCAGATGGGAGATCAAGACTTCGGGCGACGACCCCATGACCCGGTCCGAGCCGTGGTGCTCCGCAACCCAGTAGCGGTGGTAGACCCAGCCGTCGGCCTTGGCCGCCAGCTCGATGGTGTGCTGGAAGGCCTGGGCGGCGGTCTCGTTCTGGTGCACCGGACTCTGGTCCAGAATGCTAAGGGTCAGTCCGTTGGTGTTCATGGGTTCACGGTCCGGCGCCTCCCACAAGAACCTACCATGAGGCGCCGGTGCAACAATCTTACCCCGTTTCCCGCCCGTCGTGGGGACCGCCTGGCGGAATCCCCACTTCAACTTTGCCCGGCTGAGCCGCCGGTTAGATCGCCGGTCTTTGTTCGTACCAGCGGGCGTGTTGCTGGTAGGTGTAGGCCGCCTGGATCACGCCGGGCTCGTCGAAGGGTTTACCCGCTATCTGCATCCCCACCGGCAGTCCCGACTCGGTGAAGCCGCAGGGCACGGAGATGGCCGGCAGCCCGGTGACGTTGAACGGGGCGGTGAAGCTCCGGCCCTGGATGGTGGCCATGGGGTCGTAGCCTTCGAA
>CAYMZL010000399.1:0-2795 GCA_964394825.1 uncultured Dehalococcoidia bacterium
TACCGATACGACTGCCTTATATTGCGCAACCGAGTCCGACCGTGCGGCTCACTCCCGCGACCGTCAACCACAGAGACATCGTGATTGCCAATCCGGGGCCGAATCCTGTTCCTCTTATAGTCTGTCAAGGACTGTCCTTCCGGAGCGGCATTCTGCCACGTAAAGTCATCAATCTGGGTGGTCCACCTTGCTCGAATTACAATTCTGATTCCGTCCACAGCCCAAACGGCATCTTCAAAGTCACCCACGTTCATTCCCGCCTCCACTATGTTCCCTAAGAATCAACAGATAGCACAGAAGACACTTCTCACGGTAGGTCAATCTGTGAAGCTCAGTGACGGGTGCGAGACAAGACTCCGATCTTTCGCAGCTTCGGGATTTCGGGTCGCGGCGCGGACTCGATTAGCGCGAAACTCAACAGGGTCTCAGTTGCCCGCAGTATCCGCTTCCACGCCGCGCAACCGTCCGAGTCCCCGCGCTCAAGCATCGCATCGGCGCGCATAGCAGCCTCAAGCGCCGCGTTCTCGCCATGCTGGCAAATGAGGACGTTGGCAGAGCGGTAGATGTCAATTTCAACTACCAATCTGGTTTCTGCCATTCAAGAACTGCTCGATTTGGGACGAAATTGCGTCTTGGTCCTTTACCTGGCACTCCCATACTACCAAGACTTTCCAGCCCAACTCATTCAGGTTGGCGATGTTATCTCGGTCCCGTTTCTTGGTGCGTTCTAATTTAGGTTTCCAGTAGTCCGAATTGGACCGGGGCACGTGAGCAATCTTGCAGGATGGGGCTTCATGCTGATGCCAAAAGCATCCATTGATTTGGATGATTTTGTGCCGACCCGGAAACACCATGTCGGGTCGGCCAGGAAGATCATGGCGGTGCAGCCTATATCTGTAGCCCATGCGATGGACCAGGCGACGGACAGTCATTTCGGGCTTCATTCCCGTTGACTTAATGGCCGCCATGTTGCGGCTTCGGACGTGTCGGGAAACTCGGTCCATGTTGCAGGCCGTCAGCTTGAAACCTTTTGGCGAATTTTATCCTCGAAGTTCGGTAAAGTTGCTGGATGGCCAGCGGTCAAGCCCTCCACGGCCCTCTCTAACGTCGTGTACCGCAAACTATGAATTGCAATTTTAGCGGAACTTCTGTCGGCATCTTCGTTATAGTCCACAATCACCCAAACGATGTCAGAGTTTGAGAGATCAGTGACATGATCCATCTCTCCTAAAGATTCGAAGAAGGGCCTATCGACAACAACAACCATTTTTTTGCCCCAACGTCGAAGCGTCGGAACTTTTATTTGAAGCTGTGGCATGAGCCTTTTGGGGCCACTGCTTCGAAAATCTGGTCGTCGTGCGGCACCTGGCATCGGGATGCCTGGCCCGACATGCTCTCTGATTACGGCGTAATCTTTCGACATCTCGCCACCACTGAAGTAGACAGCCTGGAGCTCGACTGCGCACCAATTCAAGTCGCCCAAATTAGGGTGTACACAAACTAAATCAATTCGGCCAACGTATTCTATTTTCGATTTGGCTGAATCATCAGTATCAGATTCCCAGCTTTTTTTTGTAGGGTCTCCTACGGGAGCTGTTCCTGCTACTCCCGATGCGACCGAGCGTTTGAGAAAAGGAACCTCTTTTGCGACTAAAGGTGCGTCAGTGCCGAGGATGGTGGTGCCAATCGTCTTGACTACGAGGCCATTCTCAAGAAAGCGATTCGGGCATGTCGCCGTTATCGGCCCAAATTTCAGGCCACCAGCTGGGCCCGCCACGAAATTGCGAATGGAGCATACGCCGCCCTTTTTGTTGCATTTCACGCCGGCCTGAGGCGCTAATTGAGGTGTATGCTTGAAATACGGGCAGTCCGGCATCGGGTCAGGTTTCAACAGAGCCTTTCGCTCTGCCTCATCCAGACAACGATAGAGACGGCCATACCACTCGCCGATGCCGTATAAACGCTTTGGCTTGGATTTCTTCTGCTTAGCCATCTGACAGCCTACTTGCCCCGCAGAGTTACGGGGGTAGTTGGCCACTCAGACAGCTAATCGGACGCCTGCTTGACCCTTAGAGTCTTGCCGAGATGGCCGCTCGAGGCCGTCATCCGCGAGGCTTGCTGTCAGAATGGCCTCCGCAACATGCCTTCCTAGCAGGGGTGGCACCGCATTGCCAACCTGAACGTACTGTTCGGTGCGCGGTCCGACAAATTGAAACCAGTCGGGGAATGACTGGAATCTCGCTGCTTCTCTCACCGTGAGGATACGGTCCTGGTCTGGATGGATGTAGGCCCCCCAATGCAGATCACACTTTGTCAGAATGGTCGATGCCAGACCGTCGGGATGTAGCCGCCCGTATCGCTTTGTGTGATCGCATCGGCGGGCTCGCTTCATCCCGGCTGGCAAGAGGTCTACCGGAACGTCCCTCCAACTACCGCCTTGGCCAATGTATTTCATGCGTTCAATGTTGATCTGAGCCAGCCGTGGCGCGGCATGGTTTGAAACCAACTTCGCGTTACCACGAAGCATGGCCTGATAGCGCGATTGTGCCACGACCGGGTAAGAAAGCGGACCGGGGTCCTCCCCATTTTTGAGAGGCGGTAGATCGCTGATTGCTTCCGAAACAGTTACAAATGGTTCTAGACCAGGCCCGTGTGTTGGCTCAGGCCAAAGAATTGGCGTACCGATCCTGTTGCCAGTAAAGAAGATGCGCCGCCGCTCCTGAGGCACACCATATCGCTCGGTCCAAAGAATGCTGATTTCAACGTGGTAACCGAGGTCGCTTAGACCTGCGATG
>CAYMZL010000400.1:0-2790 GCA_964394825.1 uncultured Dehalococcoidia bacterium
GCATGGTCATAGAGCCGCCACCGCCACGTCCATCGCAGCCACTATAATCTGGGGAACCGGAGTCTGGAGAGCGGGAAGCAGAGGAGCAGCCACAGCGCCCAAGAGCTTCTGCTCCGGCCGCTCCGAAACACCCGGATTCGAGACTTGTGGGCCGTCATCGGCGTACGAGTGCAGTTGGTACAGACCCGTATAGTAGTAGGTGCCGCATTGAAGGCAGAGCCAGTCGCCGTGGTCCGCCGCCAGGTCTCCCTGGCATTTGATGCAGGACTTTAGCCGGAACCAATTCACGATTCATCCCGTTGAGGTCTGTCCTATAAAGATTGCGGTCCGGGGCGGTACTATATGGGCTGGGAGCACGCCTGCTTCCCAATCGAACTGCCCCCGGATTTTCCGGTAAACGCCAGGGTTAATTTATCAGAACAATTGTTCTAATTCAATAATTCTCTGTCAGAGACGCGCCACGTTTTAGAGCATAAAGATGCCCCTTGAGCCTGGCAGTCTTGACCCTTGAATTGGCGGTTTCTATAATTGCTTGTTGCGCGCGTGATTCGCCTGCGTGATCCCATCTACTTGACCGGCGACCTGGACCTCTGGAGGAACACCCCGATTGACCGAGCCCTCAGCCCAGCCTCCGACGGCGCAGAGCATCGATGAAATTATCCGCTCCGCCTTGGCGGAGTTGGAATCCCTGGAAAACCTGGAAGCCGTGGACCAGTGGCGCGTCTCCTACTTGGGCCGCCGGGGCAGCCTGACCATCGTTCTTCGCAGCCTGTCGTCCCTGGAGGTCGAGGAGCGCCGGACCATCGGCGCCCTGGCGAACCAGGCCAAGAACACACTGGAAGAACGGCTGAAAGACCGGGTCCGCCAAATCAACGAAGATGCGCTGAAGCGCTCCGCCAGCCGGGACCGGCTGGACGTCACCCTTCCGGGCCGTCCGGCCGGGAAGGGCCGGCTCCACCCCACCACCAAGATCGTTCGGGAGATCTGCGACGCCTTCGTGGCCATGGGCTTCGGCGTTGTCGAAGGCCCGGAGGTCGAGTGGGACCATTACAACTTCGAGATGTTGAACATTCCCAAGGGCCACCCGGCCCGGGACATGTGGAATACTCTTTGGGTGGACTATGAGGACCCGGCGGGCGAGAAAGCCATGCTGCTGCGGACCCACACCTCGCCGATGCAGGCCAGAGTCATGGAGAGCCGGGAACCGCCCATAAGAGTTGTGGTGCCGGGTAAATGCTACCGGTACGAGGCCACCGACGCCACCCACGAATGGCATTTCTACCAGGTGGAGGGTCTGGCCGTTGGCGAGGGCATCACTTTTGCCGACCTCAAGGGCACCCTGTACGAATTCGCCCGCAGGATGTTCGGCGAGGAACGCCGGATACGCTTCCGCTGCGACTACTTCCCCTTCGTGGAGCCCGGCGTGGACCTGTCCATCGACTGTTTCGCCTGTGACGGCGACGGCGACGGTTGCCGTATCTGCCGGGACAGCGGATGGATCGAAATCATGGGCGCCGGGATGATTCATCCCAAGGTCTTGAAGGACGTGGGCTACGACACCGAGAGATACACCGGGTTCGCCTTTGGCCTGGGCCCGGAACGTATCGCAATGCTGAAATACGGCATCGACGACATACGCCATTTCTATGCCAACGACCTCCGCTTCTTGCGCCAATTTTGATAGAGCCCCTTGCGATAGAAATAGAATCCTTGGACCGTACATCACGGCTTACCCTGGCCTGATGGCTGTTTTTCGGGTCCCTTCAGGCACATAAGCCTGCCGGTAGATGAGCCGGAACATGAGATAGATAGATGAGAGTGCCCCTTAGCTGGCTCAAACAATACGTGGACGTTGACCTGCCCGCCCAGGAATTGGCCCACCGGCTGACCATGGCCGGTATCGAGGTGGGCGAGGTGGTGGTCATCGGCGGCTGGAACGGGGTATTCGTCGGTCAGGTAACCGACGTCCGCCCCCATCCCAACGCCGACCGATTGCGCCTCTGCGTGGTGACCACCGGCCGGGAAGGATCGGAAGAATTGGAAGTGGTCTGCGGCGCCCCCAACGTGGCCGCCGGGCAGAAGATATGTTTCGCAAAGATTGGGGCCTACATCTACAACACCCACACCGAGCGGCATGAATCCCTGGAGCCGGCCAAGATCCGGGGCGTTGAGTCCCAGGGGATGATCTGCTCCGAGATCGAGTTGGGTCTGGGCGACGACCACTCGGGCATCATCGTGCTTCCCGACGACGCTCCAACGGGGGCCCTGCTGGACGACTATCTGGGCGACACGGTCTTGGACCTGGAGCTCACCCCCAACCGCCTGGACTGTCTATCTATTCTGGGCGTGGCCCACGAGGTGGCGGCCCTGACCGGAAAGAAGGTCAGGGAACCCGAAACAAGCTACAAAGAAGCGGGAGCGCCAATCACGGAGCAGGTCAACATCAGCGTGGCCGACCCAGACCTGTGCCGCCGTTATACCGCCAGCCTGCTTCAAGGCATCAAGATAGGCCCCTCGCCCCAATGGCTGCGGGACCGGCTGACCCGGGCGGGCCTAAGACCCATCAACAACGTGGTGGACGTCACCAACTTCGTGATGATGGAGTACAACCAGCCGCTGCACTCATTCGACTACGACCGGATCAAGGACGCCACCGTCATCGTGCGCCGGGCCAGGCCGGGAGAGACGCTGACCACGCTGGACGGCGTGGAACGCAAGCTGAGTGAGGAGAACCTGGTTATCGCCGACGCCAACGACGCCATCGGCCTGGGGGGCGTCATCGGCGGGGCC
>CAYMZL010000401.1:0-2771 GCA_964394825.1 uncultured Dehalococcoidia bacterium
CTGACCATTCGGCAGAAAAGAACCGGCTGGGGCGAGGGGATACAGTGGGAAGGGGGAAGAAGGATGGCGGAGAGGGCGGGATTCGAACCCGCGAGAAGCTTGCGCCCCTACGCGATTTCCAGTCGCGCCCGTTCGTCCACTCCGGCACCTCTCCAGCTTGGCGGGGAAACCCCGCCCAGAGGACCCGGTTGCGCCGCCGTTACGATGAATAAAACCCGCGGCCGGGAACCCTGAGACATCAGCCATTATAGTTAACGGCCCGCTGGGCTGTCCACAAACCCAGGCATGGATTGCTCCTCTCTGCCCTTCAAATCGGCCCGGTCACTCCCCTATAATAGTCCCCAGCCCCATACAGCACAGGAGTAAAGAGAATCATGGCCGATCCAGGCTTCGTAAAAGTAGCGCAGGTAAGTGAGATTAAACCCGGCGAAATGATTGCAGTGGAGGTGGATAACGAGCAGGTGCTCTTGGCCAACGTGAATGGCAGCATCCACGCCGTGGATGACGTCTGCTCCCACGCCTATGCGTCATTGTCCGAGGGTGACCTGAACGGGGAAGAGGTGGAGTGCCCGCTCCATGGCGGGACCTTCAACGTGATCACCGGAGAGGTGTTGGGTCCACCGGCCGACGAGCCGGTCCGCGTCTACAAGGTCCAGATCGAGGGGGACGACATCCTGGTCGGACCGGCCAACGGCTAGGACGTTCTCCACCTGGCAATAGCCGCCTCAATCTCCCCGGACGATCAGCCGAAGCCGGGTATCCGGTCCAGTATGTTCAGGATCTGAATCCCCGGCAACGGCCAATACACGAGCCACACCTTGCCCCGCAGATTGGCCTCTGGGACGGCTCCCCAGTTTCGGGAATCGTTGCTGCGGCGCCGGTTGTCCCCCAAAACGTAGTACTCGCCTTCTCCCAACTGGACCGGCGCGGCATTGAAACGGAATTCGGAGGTTAGGTACGGCTCCTCCAGATTGGCCCCGTCCACGATCACCGTTCCGCCCTTTACCTCAATCAGTTCGCCGGGCAACCCGACAACCCTTTTCACAAAGTCTTTGCTGGGGTCCAGAGGATACTGAAACACGATGATCTCACCCCGGTTGGGGGCGTGGACGGCGAAACGGGAGGATTCCTCCTCGGCCCGCCAGAAGGGGACGATCTTGGAAACCCGCTCCAGGTCGATGCGCAGGTACACCAGGCGGTTGACCAACAGGTACTGGCCGCCTTCCAGGGTGGGGTCCATGCTGGAGCCGTCGACCTTGAAGTTCCGGACGGTGGTCTGCAACAACATGAACACCACGACGGCCAAGACCACAGCTTCGATTATTTCTCTACCGATGCGTGCCAAAGGGATCTGCTTCCTCGAATCAGAAGTGAACTCCACAAAAATTATAGCACTCACCGCCCTCTGAATAGAGCCGTTTGTGCCTGAGACAGCGGTCTGCTACAATCTGCGCCTAGATCAACCGCCCCCGAATTACCCGCGAATCACGGAGGGACCAGCCGATGAGTTGGCGTTTCCGGTTGCTGAACAAGCCCTACGGCAGCGTTACCGAAGGCCCGGTCTGGGACGGCGAGAACCTGCTTTTCACCCACATCGCCGCCAGCCGCATCATGCGCTGCGACGTCAAGACCGACGAGATAACCGTCTGGCGGGAGGGCACCAACCGCACCAACGGACTGGCCCATGACGCGGAGGGACGTCTCTTCGGCTGCTGCTCCGGAGGCCGCGCTATCCTGCGCTTCGACCCCGACGGCAGCAACGCGGTCATCGCCGACCAGGTCGAGGGCAAGAAACTGAACACCCCCAATGACCTGGCCGTCGACCGCCAGGGCCGCGTCTGGTTCACCAACCCGTGGAACGCCACCAACATCGACGCCACCGAGGTCCAGGAATTGGACCACCGCGCCGTGCTCTGCGCCACTCCCCAAGCCGATGGCAGCTACTCGGTGGCCAGGGTGGAGACCGACAGCACCATGCCCAACGGCATCCTGGTGTCCATCGACGGCCAGACCCTCTACGTGGCCGAGAGCAACAGCGACGACCCCAGCATCGACCGGGAACTCCGGGCCTATCCCATCCGGGACGACGGCTCCCTGGGCCCCTACGACACCCTCCACGCCTTCGGCACCAACAAACGGCGCGCCCAGCGCGGCATCGACGGCATGTGCCTGGACCGGGAGGGCAACATCGTCGCCACCGCCGGTTGGCCCCAGTCCGGCCCCGGCCCGCTGATCTATGTGTTCGACCCCAAGGGGCGAATCATCGAGACCCACCCGGTGCCCTGCATCCGGCCCACCAACTGTTGCTTCGGCGGCCCGGACCGCTCAACCCTGTACGTAACCAGCGCCGAGGGTCACTTCTTCAAAGCCGAGACCGACATGGAAGGCTGGGCCCTCTTCCCCTAGCCGCCGCCGGCGCAGCCGGGTTTTCATACGACAACCAGAGCGACAGCCATGACTTTCAGTCGGCGGCCAAGTCTGAATGACAGCAGCCGGGTTTCCACCGGTGCAACCGGGTTTTCATACGACAGCGAGAGCGAGGAACATGACTTTCAGTCGGCGACGGCCTTTGAGTCACAACGGCTGGATTTCCATACGGTGGCGAGGGCGTTAACCATGACTTTGAGCGGACGAGGCAGCCTCGGAGACCACGGCTTTACCCGGGCGCAACTGCGCCAGGGGGGAGGCCGCGGCAACGGCAACGACCATTTCGACGAGTTGATCGGCGCCACCGAGCTTTTCGTCTACCAGACGCCCAACAAGAAACCCAA
>CAYMZL010000402.1:0-2753 GCA_964394825.1 uncultured Dehalococcoidia bacterium
ACCCGCCGTCCAACTTGATGACCCCATCACTGATGATCTTTACCGATGTCGACATCATCGCTACACCCAAACCCTCATTCAATTATTATTGAACGTTCCGCCCCGCCCGATATCGTCACCACAGGCCGTCTTTATTAAGGAGATGCCGAAGCTGCTCCGTGAGTCTCGTCAGGGATTTTTAATCAGAGAGAGAATAGTGCTCTTGACCGTGGAAACGATCTATTGATATTGCTTCTGACGGGTACGTTCTATATATGTTTCTCTGGACCCGGCCAGTGGCCGGCCGTTTTTTCGTTTAGCCTATTTACCTCCTCAATCTTCCTCCTAAGACAAGAAAAGCCGGCGGTCCGAAAACCTCGGCCACCGGCTAGAGCCTGTGTCGGGCAACGTCACACCACCCTCGCCCCACTCTCTCCCGTTGACCCATTAGCACATTAATGTAAAAGAAACGCGGCCTGTCAAGGCAGAATCCATGAATTTCTTGTCAGTATTCGAAGGAATATTAAACTTTTTTAAGGTAATGGTCAAGTCCGTGTCTGGGTTGTCCAAATTATGTTTACTAACCCTCATAAAGGTGACCCCTGGTTCGGCCAATTTTGGGGTGCTATACTACCTCAAACTCGATACTGCGCATCATTACTTACCCGGTCGCAAGACCGTCGATCGAACCATTGATCGACCGGTCCCTGACCGTTTTCTTGGAGGCCGAGATATGTCGGACAACGGACTTGGGCTGATGGCCCATCTGCTGCGGAGGGCCGGCTTCGGCGCCACCCTTCAGGAGTTGGAAGAGTGCCAGGCCAAGGGGTACGAGGCCACCCTGGAGGAGTTGCTCCATCCCGAAGACGCCCCCGAATGGAACGACGATCTGGTCCGCCGGTACCACACCGACCAGAACAGCGTGATGTATTTTGAGAGCGCCCAGTCCTATTGGATGTACAAGATGATCAACTCCAAGCGCCCCTTGGAGGAAAAGATCGCCCTGTTCTGGCACGGGCTCTTCGCCACCGCCTACGGCAAGTTGAACCACGCCAAGGGCGTGTTCAACCAGACGGACACCTTCCGCCGCCACGGACTCGGGTCCTTCCACAACATTTTGATGGAACTGTCCCGGGACCCGGCCATGGTCTTTTGGCTGGACAACAAGGACAACCATAAGGACGCCCCCAACGAGAACTACGGACGGGAGTTGCTGGAGCTCTTCTCCATGGGCATCGGCAACTACACCGAAGACGACGTCAAGAGCTGCGCCAGGGCCTTCACCGGCTGGACCATCGCCAACCAGGAGTATATGAGCGTCCGGGCATCCAGAGATTCCATCTGGCCCTCGGGCCGTATCGACTGGCAATTCGAGTACCGCCCCGAAGACCACGATGAGACCGAGAAGCGGTTCCTGGGCCAGACCGGCAACTTCAACGGCGAAGACATCATCGACATCATCACCATGCACCCAGCCACCAGTTGGTTCATCGCCGGAAAGCTGTACAACTTCTTCGTGTCCGACACACCCAACGAGGAGGCCATCGGGTTCCTGGCCGAGGAGTTCCGGAAGTCCAGCGGCGATATCCGCTCGGTGTTGCGGGCCCTCTTCCTCTCCGATTATTTCAAGTCGGAGGACGTTTGGTGCTCCAGGATCAAGAGTCCGACCGAGTTGGTGGTGGGCGCCGCAAAGCTGGCCGGCAGCTACCAGACGCCCCGATGGGACATCACGAACCTGGCCAACGACGCCAATTTCATGGGCCAGGAGATCCTGAATCCTCCCACCGTGGAGGGTTGGCACACGGGCACCGAGTGGGTGGACACCGGCACCCTGGTGGAGCGGGTGAATTCCGCTGCCCTGATCATCGGCGACGCCCTGCAGCCGGGGGTCCAAGCAATGATTCAGCGGCTCAAGGACCGCCAGGACAATTACCAGCCGGCAGAGTTGGTGGACGCCTGTCTTATGTTGGCCGGCGGCCTCCAGGTGTCGGAGGGCACCCGCCAGCGGCTGGTGGAGTTCGCCGCCACTTGGGGAGAGGTGAGCTTCACTCCCAAAGACGCCGTGCCCTGCTCCGAGCAGCGGGTGGTGGAACTGCTCCAAGTGATCCTGGCCACCCGGGAATACCAGATGGCCTAGGCCCTGCCGGCGGCTGAATTGTCGATGGCCATACGACGATTCTGTCACCCTGAGTGAAGCGAAGGGTCTCTTTGCTCTGGTCCAGCAAGGCTTCACCGTAAAACGAGATTCTTCGGCTAGCGCCTCGGAATGACAGCCGGGCGGGGCGGTTTTCCAATTTGACGCAACTGGATGCCTTAAATGACCACCACCAAGACCTTCACATATAGCCACACCATCGGTTTCCTGGCCGGGACCGGCCGGGGGTTCCTCAACCCGGTGGACCTGGCGATAAACTCCCAGGGCGTGCTCTATGTCTTGAACCGGGCCGGCCCCGAAACTCCCATCCGCCTGCCCTCCAAGCGGGTCTCGATCTGCACCGTGGACGAGGATTTCCTGGGGGAGTTCGGCACCGGCGGCACCGCGGACGGAGAATTCTGGTGGCCCAGTTCCATCGCCATCGACAGCCAAGACCGGGTCTACGTTGCCGACGAGGGCCTACAGCGGATCACCATATTCAGCAAGGACGGCGAATACCTGGGCAAATGGGGTCAGAAGGGCACGGGCGACGGGCAGCTTGAGTATCCTTCCAGCTTGGCCTTCGACGCCGAAGACAACCTGTACCTGACCGACAGCGGCAACCACCGGGTGCAGAAGT
>CAYMZL010000403.1:0-2745 GCA_964394825.1 uncultured Dehalococcoidia bacterium
GGACCAGCGGTGGGCCAACCTCGCCGACGCCAGTCCGGTGGAGATGTCGGTGGGCGCGGCCTTGGTGGCGATCATGATCTTCGTCGGAGTCTGGCCGGAGCCCTTGTTGCGGGTCATCAACGTCGGCGTCCAGACCATACCAGGGGTGTAAAGGGCAGTGAACGGTCTCACCGACAATCTGGAATTGTTGACACCGGAGTTCGCTCTGGCGGGCTTGGCGTTCCTGGTCTTCGCGGTGGACCTATTCCTGCCGGAAGGCCGCAAGGGATACCTGGCTTGGCTTTCCATTGCCGGTCTCTTGGCCCTGATCGTAGTGTCCCTGGTCATGCTGTGGGACGAACAAGAGACCCTCTACAACGGTCTTTTGGCGGTGGACCAGTTCTCCCTCTTCTTCAAGGTGTTTTTCATGGGGATGGGCGTTTTCATCATCCTCAGTTCCATGGACTTCGTGGAGAACCGGCTTGAGCATCAGGGCGAATTCTACGGTCTGCTGCTGTTCTCCATCCTGGGCATGAACGTGATGGCCCAGTCACGGGAACTGCTCACGGCCTACATCGCCTTGGAACTGCTCAGCTTCAGCCTATACGTGCTGGCGGCCTACGCCAAGGACAGCGCCAAGTCCAACGAGAGCGCCCTCAAGTACATCATCGTGGGCGCGGTGTCTTCGGCCATCCTCCTTTACGGGGTGAGCATGGTCTACGGCGTCCTGGGTGTGACCAAGTTTGACGACATCGCCGTCGGTTTGGCGGCGGCCGCGGAGGTGAGCCCGGCGCTCTGGGTCGGCGTGGGGCTGATCCTGGTGGGATTGATGTTCAAGGTCTCCGTGGTGCCGTTCCACATGTGGGCCCCCGATGTTTACGAAGGGGCGCCCTACCCGGTTACGGCCTACCTGGCCATCGGCTCCAAGGCGGCGGCGTTCGCCTTGGTGTTGCGCTTGATCGCGGAAGGCTTTGTCCCCGCGGCCGACCGTTGGGAGCAGTGGCAATTGGTCCTGGCGGCGTTGGCCGCCATCACCATGCTGGTGGGCAACCTGGTGGCCCTGGCGCAGCAGAACCTGAAACGGCTGATGGCCTACTCCAGCATCGGGCACGCCGGGTTCATCCTGGCCGGCATAGCCGCGCTCTCCACGAACTCGGACCTGGCCGCCACCGGTGTGATGTTCTACCTGGTGGGCTACTCCATCACCAACCTGGTGGTCTTTGCGGCCATAATCTCATTCTTCAACATGACCGGCAAAGAGATGATCGCCGACCTGGGTGGTCTGGCGGACCACCAGCCCTTCTTGGCGGCGGCACTGGCCATGGGCTTGTTCTCACTGGCTGGGCTGCCGATCTTCGCCGGGTTCACCATGAAGTTCTATCTCTTCACCGCCGTGGCGGCCGAGGGCTTGCTCTGGCTGGCTGGGCTGGCCGTCTTCAGCAGTCTGATCTCCCTTTACTACTACCTGCAGGTCCTGCGCCAGGTGTACATCGAGCCCGTTCCGGCCGGCGATGGCGGCGGGGATCTGCTGGAAGAGCACCCGGCGTTGGCGAGACGGCCTTCTCTGACGTTGCTGACGGTGCTGGCCTCCGGCATGGCGGCCATCCTCTGGCTGGGCGTCTATCCCCGGCCGCTGATCGAAGCCATCGAAGCCGCCAGCCGCGCCCTCATGCCCTGACCCGGCAGTGCCGGCCTCGATTTAGGCACGGCGGCTGAAGGGCGTCAGAGCGCGTTCTGATATAATCATCCTTCTTAAGCGAGGCCAAAAATCAGGCGCAATATTCCCGTACTTAAAGGCTAACTAAGTTGATAATTTCAGTGATTGGCAGCAGTAATCCCGCCACCCGGGAGCACGTGGAATTGGCGGAAGAAGTCGGCCGTGAATTGGCCCGCAGAGACATCATGGTCGTCTGCGGCGGACTCAGCGGCATCATGGAGGCGGTCTGCCGGGGGGCCAAGGCCGAGGGCGGCACCACCATCGGCATCTTGCCGGGCCGGGCCGCGGCCGAAGCCAACAGCTACGTCGACATCCCCATCGTCACCAGCATGGGCTACTCCCGGAACGTGATCGTGGTCCACACCGGCGAAGCGGTGATCGCCGTCGGCGGGGCCTTTGGCACCCTCTCGGAGATCGGACACGCCCTGGCTGACGGCATCCCCGTGGTCGGCCTAAAGACCTGGCCTCTGATCACCAACGGCGATGGCGTAGACATTGACGGCGCCATCATTCAGGCCGACGGCCCCGCGGACGCGGTGGACAAGGCCCTGGCCGCCGTGGCCGCGATCAATCACCACCGCTAAAGCCCCGCGATCTTATCGACAAAAGGGTGTTATGAGCAGCGCTAGCAACGGCGTGACCATCACTGCGGTCCGGGCCCGCGAGACCCTGGATTCCCGGGGCAATCCCACCGTTGAAGCCGAGATTGTTCTCTCCACGGGCCAGGCCGCCCACGCCGCCGTCCCGTCCGGGGCCAGCACCGGCAGCCACGAGGCCCTGGAACTTCGAGACCGGGACCCCTCCCGGTACAACGGCAACGGCGTCCTAAAGGCCGTGGCCAACGTGAATGACGTCATCGGGCCCTGGCTGGTCGGCCGCTCCCCCAAGGACCAGGCCGCCATCGACGCCGGACTGAACGAGCTGGACGGCACCGGCGACAAGAGCAACCTGGGGGCCAACGCCGTATTGGCCGTGTCCCTGGCGGTGGTAAGGGCCGCCGCCGGCGTGGACCGCCGGGACGGTTCCATCTGGCGCTACTTGGCTGGCGG
>CAYMZL010000404.1:0-2743 GCA_964394825.1 uncultured Dehalococcoidia bacterium
CGATTGGTTCAAAGCCGGTTCCGCCATGAACCACATGAAGAACATGGCCGGAGGCAACTAACTCTCGAACCCCGGTCAAACTGGAAGGGAAAAAAGAAGGGGCGTCCCGATGAATCGGGACGCCCCTTCTGACTTCTGTCCGGTCTCGTTGGCCGCTGTTTAGCCCAGGTCGTCCAAACAGGCGTCCACGGGCTTGCTGATGCAGGAGAAGATGGGGGTGTCCAGAAGGGTGAAGGGCCGGGCCTTGGACTCCCTCAGGTCCATCACCAGGTCCAGGAAGTGAGACGGGTCGTCGGTCTCGAACCCCAACACGAACTCCTGGTCGTCCAGCCCGAACGAGTAGGCGGTGCTGATCTTCACGCCGGGGTACTTATGCCCGATGACGAAGTGCTCGTTCATCAGGTCTTGACGTTCGTCCTTGGGCAGTTGGTACCAGTCGTGGGTCTTCACGAAGGGGTAGATGAAAAGGTACTTCCGGCCGATGATGCGCATGGTCGAAGCGCCCGTGCCCTCCTGGCCCTCGTGCTTATGTTCATCGATATAGGGAGAGCGGCGGGTCATGGCCAGGTACGAATGGGGCATGGTCAGGTACCGGGCCAACTCGGTGTGGTTCACCCTGGCCATAAGCTCGTTGATCGCTTCCAGGGACTCGCTCACCTTCCACAGCAAGAAATCCACATCGCCGCGGGTGCCCACCAGGCTGTAGCTAGACAGGGACACGCGGTCGGAGAACTCGCCCAAGACCTCCGCAAACTGGGCCTTGCTGTCCTGGCGCTCCTTGGCCGGAAGGCGGCGCCACTCAGGATCGACTTTGAAGAATGAGTACTTCACGAAATCCCGCTTGACTTGCTCTGTCATCTAACCCTACCTCGCGCTATCCGCGAACAGATAATAATCGTGGGTATCGGAGTTAATGATAGCAACGGCCAACCGCCTGTGGCAACGCAACCCGAGCCGATGCGTACAAAACGCCGGCGCGGCCTCGTTGATCTCCCGTCCGTGGTGCTACAATCGCCTGGCGCCGCCCCGGTGTCAGGTTCAAGGGGGCGGGCATCACCAGACCACCGGTAGATTTGAGGTGCGGAAATGGTAGCTTTGGGTTCGGGGACTTTCACTTATGAGGTAGAAGAAGGTTGGGGCAAACTCCCCGACGGCTGGTCCTTCAAAGAGTGCGCGGCCGTCGGCGTGGACTCCCAGGACAATGTATACGTTTTCAACCGGGGAGAGCACCCCATGATCATATTCGATAAGGACGGCAACTTCCTCCGCTCCTGGGGCGAGGGTATATACCCCAGGGCCCACGGCATCACCATGGGCCCGGACGACAGCATCTACTGCACCGACGACGGCGACCATACCGTGCGCAAGTGCAAGCTGGACGGCACGGTCATCTTCACCCTGGGCATCAGCGGCAAGCCGGTCCCCTTCATGAGCGGCGACCCCTTCAACCGCTGCACCCACGTTGCCCTTGACCCCCAAACCGCCGAGTTCTACGTATCCGACGGCTACGGCAACGCCCGGGTCCACAAGTACTCGCCCGACGGCAAACTGCTGTTCTCCTGGGGCCAATCGGGCACTGGACCCGGCGAGTTCAACATCGCCCACAATATCTGTACCGACAAGGACGGCTGGGTCTATGTTGCCGACCGGGAGAACCAGCGGGTGCAGGTCTTCGACAAGAACGGCAAGTTCGAGACCCAGTGGAAGAACATGGCCCGTCCCTGCGGCCTCTACATCGACACCAGCGGCGACCAGCGGGTCTATGTTGGCGAGTTGGGCGCGGCCATCGGCCCCAACGACCAGGCCACGGGACTTGGCCCCCGCATCGGCATCATGGATATCAAGGGCAATTACCTGGCCAAGTTGGGGGACGTTCCGGAAAGCGAGGCGCCCGGCAGTTTCATCGCCCCCCACGGCATCTGCATCAATTCCAAGGGCGACATCTTCGTGGGCGAGGTCTCGTGGACCCACACGGGCAGCAAGCTCAACCCGCCCCGTGAGGTCCGCTCGCTTCAGAAACTGACCAAGAAGGGGTAGGTGACTGACGCGGGGGAAACGCCCCCATCTCCGACAACGTCGAGAGTCTAGACTTCGTCGGACCTAACCTTCCCCCGCGGGCGGGGGAAGGAACGTCCTCTCCTCCTGGCAAGGAAGGGAGTTGGAGAGGTGGATGCGTCGGTCCCTTACACCGCTGATACGGAGCAGACGGCCAGATGGAAATAAGACTCGGCAGCTTGGTGCGGGACGCCCATGAAGCCCAGGGGACGACAATCATCATCGACGTGTTCCGGGCCTTCACCACGGCGGCCATCGCTTTCGACCACGGAGCCAAGGAGATTACCCTGGTGGCCGAGCCCGAGGAGGCTTTGGAACTGCACCGCCGGGGAGTGGGCGACTACTTGATGGGTGAGGTGGCGGGCAAACGGCCCGAGGGTTTCGATTTCGGCAATTCGCCCCACGAGATATCCCAGGTGGACCTGGCCGGAAAGACATTGGTCCAGTCCACCAGGGCCGGCACGGTGGGCGTGGCGGCGGCCGTAAACGCTTCAGACGTCTACCTGGGCTCCTTCGTGGTCGCCCAGGCCACGGTGGACACCATCAGGAGCGATGGGCCGGAGTTGGTCTCCGTGATCGCCATGGGAGACCAGGGGGTGTACCGCTCGGATGAAGACGAGCACTGCGGCATCTACCTGCGTAACCTGCTGGAGGACCGGAAGCCCGATTTCGACGCAGTGAAGACTCT
>CAYMZL010000405.1:0-2741 GCA_964394825.1 uncultured Dehalococcoidia bacterium
GCCGGGGGTCCTCAGGTTCTGGGGAGTCATTCTCTGCATCGGTCTCTTCTTCCTATCTTCCAGCCGCCTCATGGCGACAGTCACCGGAGGCGGCGATTGGGTTCAAATATGATCGTTGGTCAGGCGGGTGGCGGACGGCCCCTGAGCCATGGGGTCAGATGTAAATTGCGGTGCCCTTTCGAAGGTTGGTCAGGCACGGTGGGACCGCCGTGGTCCGAGCGGAAAGAATTATATCACCACCTTTGGCCTCCGGCTATTTGGGCCCAGTAGGCACCTTCCAGCGTGTGGGTTATAATGGCTCGAAATCGCGTAGGGGCACGGCAGAGACCGACTACAAAACATATAGGAGGCTGACATGGCTTTGGAGATCGATAAGCGGCACACGGCCCTTCTGGCCATGGATTATGAGAACGACATCGTACATCCCGATGGCGCTTTCAAGGACTTCGGCTTCGCGAAGATGGTGGCCGACAACAACGTCCTGGATAAGGCGGCCCAGCTATTGGCCGCGGCCCGCGGCGCCGGAATATTGGTGATCTACGTTTCGGTGAAGTTCCGTCCCGGCTACCCCGAGCGGCCGGCCAACGGCGGACTTTTTCAGGGATTGCAGGCGGCCAGCGCCCTGGTGGAGGGCACCTGGGGCGCCGAAATCCACGATAAAGTAGCCCCCCAGGCCGGCGAGGCCGTGGTGTCCAAGCGCGGCGTCTCCGCTTTCAGCGCCTCCGACCTCGATCAGATACTCCGCACCAAGCGCATCGGCACGCTGCTGCTGGCCGGTGTGGCCACCAATTTCGTGGTCGAGGGCACCGCCCGGCAGGCCTGCGACCTTGGCTACGACGTCGTCATAGTGGGTGACTGCTGCGCCTCGGTGAGCCAGGAGGCCCACGACGCGTCCCTGACCGTGGCATTGCCCTTCCTCTCCACTATTTCAAACTTGGACGAGGTCCTGGCTGCCCTAAAGTAGCCTGAATAACTGCTTTTTGAGGCTAGATCGGCCGTGGGCCATGCTATAATCGGCCCATGACTTCAGGCACGGGACTACTGGAAGGACTGAACCCAGCGCAGCAGGAGGCCGTCGAGACTGTCGATGGCCCCCTGCTCATCGTGGCCGGGCCCGGCAGCGGCAAGACCCGGGTCATCACCCACCGCATCGCCTACCTGGTCCGCGAGTACGGCATCAGCCCCTACAACATCCTGGCCATGACCTTCACCAACAAGGCCGCCAGGGAGATGCGCGAGCGGCTGGACCGGCTGGTGGGCTCCCGCAGCGACTCCCTGACCGTGGGCACCTTCCACGCTTTCTGCGCCAGGCTGCTGCGTTGGGACGGCCACCACCTGGGCCTGGCCTCCAACTACTCGATCTACGACGCAGACGACCAGGCCGGCCTCATCAAGCAGTCCATGGAATTGTCGGATATAGACCCCAAGCGGAACCCACCCCGCGCCGTGCTAAGCGTGATCTCCAAGGCCAAGAGCATGCTCTGGGACTCCCAAGCCTTCGCCAAGAACGCCGACAATTACTTCGAGGAGACCTGCGCCCGCGTCTACCACCACTACGAGGAGCTGCTGACCCGCAACAACGCCCTGGACTTCGACGACCTGTTGATGAAGGCCGTGCAACTCCTGCGGGAGTTCCCCGACGTCCAGAAGAAGTACCAAGACCGCTACCAGTACATCATGGTGGACGAGTTCCAAGACACCAACATCGCCCAGTACCGCCTGGCCCGGCTGTTGGCCGAGGCCCACCATAACATCTGCGTGGTGGGCGACCCCGACCAGTCGATCTACTCCTGGCGCAGCGCCGACATACGCAACATCCTCAGCTTCCAGCAGGACTACCCCAAGGCCAAGACCATCGCCCTGGACCAGAACTACCGCTCCACCGCCACCATCCTGGACGCCGCCAAGAGCCTGATCTCCATCAACGGACAGCGCATCCAGAAGGACCTGTTCACCGACAATTCCAAGGGAGAACTGGTGGAGGTGCGGGAGGCCTACGACGAGGGCGAGGAGGCGGCCTTCGTGATTGCCGAGGCCGGGCGTCTGGTGCGGGAAGAGGGGTTCAGGCCCGGCGATTGCGCCGTCATGTACCGGGTCAACGCCCAGTCCCGCGCCCTGGAGGAGGCCTGCCTGCACCTGGGGACCAAGTACCGGTTGGTGGGCGGCGTGCGCTTCTACCAGCGGAGGGAGGTCAAGGACCTGATGGCCTACCTGCACTTGGTCTACAACCCCCAAGACGACGTGAACCTAGGCCGGGTGATCAACGTGCCGCCCCGGGGCATCGGGGCCAAGTCCATGCAGCAACTGGCCGCCTGGTCGCAGACCCAAAACCTTGGGCTGTTCGCCGCCATGCAGGACATCGCCGCCGCCCGGCTGGCCGGCGAGCCCTGCCCGGTTTCCATCACCGCCCGCGCCGCCACGTCCATCGCCGACTTCGCCGTGACCATGGAGAAGCTGATCGAACTGAGCCGCAAGGCGCCGGTGGTGGACCTGGTCGACCGGGTGGTCGAGGACACCGGGTTCAGAAGCTTCATCCAGGGCAGCGACGACCGGCCCCAGGAGCGGTGGGAGAACATCCTCGAACTGCGCAACACCGCCCAGGAGTTCAACGCCGAGACGCCGCCCGACGGTCTGGCCACGCTGCTGGAGCGTCTGTCTTTAGTCGCCGACGTGGACAACTACGAGGAGGCCGACGACTCCATCACGCTGATTACCCTGCACCAGGCCAAGGGGTTGGAGTT
>CAYMZL010000406.1:0-2732 GCA_964394825.1 uncultured Dehalococcoidia bacterium
GGCGGCTTGAAGAATATCAGGGCCCATCATATGCTCGAAACATGAAGAAACACATATTTCGATTCACTGCCCTAGCGGTGGCATTACTAATTTTGACCGCCTGCGGCGGAGTCTCGGAGCCGCAATCCGATGGCATTGCCGCTCCGTCCGGCTCGACGGCCGGTGAAACCCCGGCGCCTCCCGTTGCTTCCAGTGCGCCGGATACGGCCACCGCCGTGCCGGCCCCCATGAAATCAGCCACCACCGCGCCCGCCCCCACGGAATCCGCCGACACCGGGACATCAGAGGCTGTCGAGAACTCCGGAGAAGCCACCAGCGGTGGGCTGACGCTGGACCCTCAAGCGTTGCTGACCCAGGCTATGAGCTCCCCGGAGGTCATGTCGTGCCTTACCGCCAAAGTGGGGCTGCTGACCCTCATGCAAATGGCAAGCCGCGGGCCGACCGATGAGGAGATAGCGCTCCTGTTGCCTTGCCTCCAAGGCGTGCTGGAGGCGGGTGCGGACTTCGACGGAGGAACCTCGTTCGCCGCCCAATGGCAGAAGCGGATCGATGCCGCCGTCGCGCCGGCAGCCTGTGGGAGCCCATCCCAGGGAGGTTATCCTTCTTCCTACTACAGCGGGCCGTTGATTGATTCCCATCTGCACATTCCTCCCCTGCCCGATGATGGTTTCGACGATTTGAAAGCACCAGAGGATTCCACGGTGTCCGGAGGAGTTGACTCCGCGCTTTACGATTCGATCGCCGAGGAGGACGTCCCATTTCTTGGGAGGACCGTGACTATCGGCGACATCGTCTGTAGCCTGCAGAACGAAGGAAGTATCCGTGCGTTTGCGTTCTTTCCGGTCTACGAGGATATACAGGTCCACCAAATTGAAGTAGCCGAAAGGGTTATGGAGCAATATCCATCGCTATTTGTTCCATTCATACAGTCTTCCGGCAGCGAAGTCTCAATCGTGGAGGCAGACCTGCTTCAAGAATGGCTCCAAATAAGCCCGGACTTGTTCTTCGGTCTTGGGGAAGTTGGGGATTCACCGACGGAACCGATCAACCCACCCCCTGATTCGGTGATCTACACAGAAAATTTCGAGGTGGCCCGGGACCATAACCTGGCGGTCTATTTCCACACTGGGATAGGACACCACGAGAACATGGCCAGGGCCCTCGAAAGGTTTCCCGATATCACCTTCATCGTTCATGGAGATTTCGTCCGGCCCCATATCGACGAGTTGATGGACCAGTACCCGAATATCTACTTCACCTTCAACGATATATTCGATGAGGTCATTCCTCTATTCAGATTCGGGAACAAGGAAGATTTCATCTCCGCCATGCGGCTCCATTGGGACTCGATGCTGGAACAGGCGCTTGAGCTGTACACGCCGATGATCGAGGCGCATCCGGACCGATACATGTGGGGGACCGACCGGGCGGATATCGTCTGGAATTACGATGAAGACTTAGGGCGATTGCTGGCGGAATATGGACGCGCCTTCATCGGCAGTTTCGACCCGGATATCCAGGAAAAGATAGCCTACAAAAACGCCGAACGACTCATCGCCGACGGCAACAACCCGTGATAAATCATAGATCAGCGAGCATGGGGGCAAGCTCAGCCCATTGGCCGCCTGCCTCCGGACGTCCATCTTAACTAAGAAAACTTGAGGTCCACTTGGCGTAGTCGGCCTTGCGGGTGAACTGGTCCATCTGCTCCGAGGTGGCCAACTGGGGACGCAGGTCGGCCGGGGCCACGCCGTCGCGCAGGGCTTTAAGAGTATCGTAGACCGCCTTGACGGCGGCCGCGAAGGGCAGGTGGCCTTGCAGGGCGACCCTCACTCCCACCGAGCCCAGGTAGTCCTTGTCGGCCAGCTCTCCGGAGGTGCCGCCCAGCATCAGAGGGATGGACAGGGCGTCGCGGACGCCCTCGACCTCGGCCTTGGTGGTGGCCCCGGCCAGGAAGATGGCGTCGACGCCGGCCTGTTCGTAAGCCTTCACCCGCCTGATGGTGTCCGCCAAGTCGGTGATCCGGAGCGCGCTGGTCCGTCCGGCCACCACCATCTTGGGGTCGCGGCGCGCCGCCAATGCCGCCTTCATCTTGCCCACGCCCTCTTCCAGCGACAATAGGGCGTCTCCCCCGTCGCCGAAGGTCCGGGGCAACACGGTGTCCTCGATGGTCAGCGCCGCCACGCCGGCGGTCTCCAACTCCTCCACCGTCCGCATCACGTTCAGGGCGTTGCCGTACCCGTGGTCGGCGTCCACCATGAGACTCAGGTCTCCGGCGCGGCAGATGCGGTGGATCTGCTGGGCGAATTCGGTGAGAGTAAGCACCACCAGGTCCGGCGCCCCCAGCACGGTTCCCGACGCGATGGAACCGGCGAACATGCCGACCTCGAATCCCAGGTCCTCGGCGATGCGCGCCGAGATGGGGTCGAACACCGATCCGGGGTGAACGCATCTGTCACCGGCCAGAACGCCCCGGTATCTTTCTCTTCTCGTGGTAAAGTCCATGGAACACCTTTTGGTTGGCAGAGTTATCGCCCTCTCCAAAGGCACCCGCCCGTGATCTTGATCCGGCACGCCAGGCACGATTGGATGGGGAGGGAAATTCCGGCCCATTCTAACACAGCCCAATTGGAGCGCCCGTGACCGGCGATATCCCAATCCTAGGCGTGGATTTCAGCGGCGCCAAGACCGACAAGAACACCTGGGCGGCCCAGGGGGTCTTGAACGACGGC
>CAYMZL010000407.1:0-2719 GCA_964394825.1 uncultured Dehalococcoidia bacterium
AACCAACTGCTGGTGGGGATCCACTCGCTGGCCGCCGCCGAGGCAATGCTCATGGGGGCCAAATCCGGGGCCGACCCAGCCCTGGTCTATGAGTTGGTCAGCGCCGGATGGGGACAGAGCTTCATGCTGGACCGGAACGCCCCGGTGATGCTGGACCAGACCTACGACGACGCCCGGGCTCCCCTAAGGACCATCTTGAAGGACCTGGGCCTGATACAGGAACTGGCCCGGAGCATCGGCGCCCCGACCCCCGCCGGAGACGTGGCCTACAAGGTCTTCACCGAGGCCGCGGAGGCGGGACTGGGCGATCTGGACACCTCTGTTGTGGTAAAGCTACTGGAGAAAGAAGCCGGGGTGACGGTCCAGAGAAAGTCCTGAGGCCTGATCCTAGGGCAGGCTCCGGAAGATATCGGACATCCGCCGCACCCGCTCCGGGTCCACCCGGTTGGTGACTACCCCGCCCTCTTTCAGGCTGGTGCCGATGATTGCGCCGTCGGAGTGCTCGATCACCCTCCAGATGTTCTTTTCATCCACACCGCTGCCGACCAGGACCAATCCGTCGGGCATGGCCTCGCGCACCACGGCAATATCGGAACTGGCGGTCTCCTCACCCGTCGCCGGACCGGATACGATCAGACCGTCGGCCATTCCTCGCTGGACCGTCTCTCTGGCCATCAGCCCCAGGTCAACCGGACCCAGGGGCACGGCGTGCTTCACCAAAACGTCGGCCAGGACTTTCACGTCGGCCCCCAGCGCCCGGCGGCGGCGCATGGTCTGGAAAGCCTCGCCCTCGATCAGGCCTTCTTCGGCCGCCATCACCCCGTAGTGGACGTTCACCCGGATGAACCTCGCCCCGGTGACCGCGGCGATGCCCAGGGCCGCTAGGGCGTCGTTCCTAAGCATGTTGATGCCCACCGGGACGCTCACCACTCGCTGCACCCGTTCCACGGCCACGGTCATGCCGGCGATGGTCTCGGGGTCCAGACGCCCGGTGCGGAAGGGAACGTCACCGAAGTTCTCCACGATGATCCCATTCACTCCGCCCTGCTCCAGGATGTTTGCTTCATCTTCGGCCCGGTCGATCACCGCCCGCATGTCGCCGCCCCACCGGGGCGATCCAGGAAGGGGCAGTAGATGCACCACGCCGATGAACGCCTTGGAAGTCCCAAACAGGTCACGGCTCATGGTTTAATTGCTCAACTCCAAAATCTGGGCCAGGTTGGATTCTATTTCGCCTAGGTCCCTTTGGGAAACGGCGCCCATCTTGCGGTCAATCATGCTTTGCTTGACGGTGCGTAGGATACCGGTGGCGACCGATGGGAACAGAAGCCCCGCCTCTTCCCAGTCAGCCATCAGATGGTCGCCCACCAGGATCCGCCGGGTGTTGCTGGTGATGGCCGACACTATCACTTCCTGGCGGCCATGCATGTATTGGTCTGAGCTAAGCAGCAACACCGGCCGGCGCTTGCTTCCGGTCTCCTCCGAAAAAACGAAATTGACCAAGACCACATCACCCCGTTTATAGTCGGTCGTAAGCAGCATCTTGCTCGTTATCCCACAATTCAGACAACACTGGGTCTTCCGCTGCTCCCAATTCCACTAAACCAGAGTGGTCTTCCCGGTGCATTGGACCATCCAGGTCTGTTCGGCGGATTCTTCGGTGGCCGCCCAGGCCAACCCGATAGGCTACCATCTCCCCGTCGCGAATCAATTGCTGCACCGTGCGCTTTGAGACCGACAGGTACTTTGCGGCATCCTCCACGGAATACCACTCTTTCACCGGCACGGCCCCGGCTTTCCAGTAGAGAGCCTCATTGGCCGTTTTTTTGGAATTGATTACGCCCAAGTTCTCCAACTCCGCCAACGCCTCGTCGATGTCGGCCCCAGTCAGCCCAGTTTTGCGGCGCAGCTCCAGGTAGCCGATGGCAGGGTCGTCGGGTATGTGCTCCAGCACCTGCCGTCGGTTGACGACGGTGCGGCGAAATTGTTGGCCATCATCATGTGTCATTGCCATATCTTAGTTTGCCTTTTTATCCATGTTATGCGCGATTTTGCGCTAAAATGTATTTTCATATTACCACAACAACCAGCCCACTGGAAGGCCTGTATTGTCATAACGATGTTACAATATGGGTCGATAATTGGGTGAGGGTGGAGCTGTATGCCCCAGGATTTTATCCACGTTAAAGGCGCCCGCGAGCATAACCTCAAGAATATAGAGATCACCATTCCGCGCGACAAGCTGGTGGTGATCACCGGGGTATCCGGTTCCGGCAAGAGTTCCCTGGCCTTCGACACCATCTACGCCGAAGGCCAACGCCGTTACGTAGAGTCCCTATCGGCCTATGCCCGGCAGTTCTTGGGCCGGATGGACAAGCCCGACGTCGACTACATCGAAGGCCTGTCGCCGGCCATCTCCATCGACCAGAAGGGCGTTTCCCACAATCCCCGGTCCACCGTGGGCACGGTAACGGAGATCTACGACTATCTGCGCCTGTTGTTCGCCAGGGTGGGTTTGCCCCATTGCCCCAAGTGCGGGCGTCCCGTCGAGCGTCAGACCATCTCCCAGATCGTGGACTCCATCATGAGCCTGGAAGAAGGCACCCGGATAACCCTGATGGCGCCCAAGATCCGCCGCAAGAAGGGTGAGCATAAAGACGTCTTCGAGGCCGCCCGTCAATCCGGGTTCGTCCGCATCAGGGTCAACGGCGAGATCCTA
>CAYMZL010000408.1:0-2716 GCA_964394825.1 uncultured Dehalococcoidia bacterium
CCGTGGTCCCCGGCCACGCTCAGTTGCTGCCGGCCCTTTGGGAGATGGGCATCCTTCCCGACGTCCGTTTCCTTCCCCAGGTGACGACGTTCGATGGCGTGATCCAGCCACCGTCGTATCTCCAGAGCAAAGATGACGCCGTGGAGATGGCACTGGAGGGCATCTGGCTGGCGCCCCACCACCGGGACCGGGGCGAGGCGGTGGTTAGGGATAACTTCCATGAACTGTTTGAGGAAGGCCCTGAGGGTTTCGTCCCCCAGTGGCTGCCCGATGCGCGCGAGGTGTTCATTACCTGGGAGCCCGGCCATCCCAACCAACACGGGGACAACACCGGGTAGCCGCATCTTGTTTCCATCTTGTTACCCGGCCCGCCAGCGGGGATAATATCCCCGTATCGTAGTCAAGATAGATTGGACATTACGGGGCTAAGCCCCAAGAGATTCGATTAGCGAAGCGAGGTATGGATATGGACTGGGGAATGGCGAACCGGATGGCGCGATTGATTCAACCCGACGGCCATTGCATGTTCTTACCCATCGACCATGGGTATTTCCAGGGCCCGACCCGGATGCTGGAGCAGCCGGGTGAGACCATCAAACCCCTGCTTCCCTATGCCGACGCCCTCTTCGTGACCCGCGGGGTCGTGCGGGCGGTGGTCGACCCGGCCCTGGACAAGCCGGTGATCCTGAGGATGTCCGGCGGCACCAGCATGGTCGGCGCCGACCTGGCCGACGAGGGGATCACCACCTCCATGGATGACGCCGTCCGGCTGAACGTGGCCGCGGTGGGCATCTCGGTGTTCATCGGCACCGAATTCGAGAAACAGTCCCTGCTCAACCTCGGTAAGTTGGTCGATGAGGGCGAGCGCTACGGCATCCCGGTGATGGCCGTCACCGCCGTGGGCAAAGAGCTTGAGAAGCGGGATGCCCGCTATCTGTCGCTGTGCACCCGCATCTGCGCCGAGTTGGGCGCCAAGGTGGTCAAGACCTATTGGTGCGAGGACTTCGACAAGGTTGTTGGCGGTTGCCCAGTGCCGGTGGTCATGGCCGGCGGTCCCCAGGCCGACACCGAAAAGGAAGTCATGGAGTTCGTCAAAGACGGCATGGACAATGGGTCCATCGGCATCAACCTGGGCCGGAACATCTGGCAGAGCGAGCACCCGGTGCCCATGATTCGGGCGCTGCGCCACATCGTCCACGAGAACGGCACGGTGGCGGGGGCTCAGGAGGTCTTCGACAGCGTCAAGGCCGGCAACGGCCGGGTCGCTTCGGTGCCGGCATAATTGCTTTCGCCCGCCGCTTTTCGGCGGTCTAGTATCTCGTTTTGGACCTAGCCGCTACGGTCAACCGTTCATCCTGAGCTCCGTCGAAGGGCCTTGGCTTCGGCGCGTTCATGGTTCGACGGGGCTCACCACGAACGGTGGTGGTAGCGCCGATTATCGATTAGGAAGTACTTACTAACATGCGTGTCGCCATGTACTACAACAACCACGACGTGCGCGTGGAAGAGATGCCGGTGCCGGAGATTGGCCCCGGCGAGTTGCTGGTGAAGGTGGAGGCCAGCGGCATCTGCGGCAGCGACGTCATGGAGTGGTACCGCATCCAGAAAGCTCCCATGGTCCTGGGCCACGAGGTGGCCGGGACCATTGTCCAGGCCGGCGCCGGGGTTGACCGGTTCAAAGAGGGCGACCGGATGGTGGTCACCCACCACGTGCCCTGCAACGCCTGCCGCTACTGCCTGAGCGGCCATCACACCGTCTGCGACACCCTTCGGGAGACCACCTTCGAGCCCGGCGGCTTCTCCGAGTACCTGCGGGTCCCGGCCATCAACGTGGATCGGGGCGTGTTCACCATGCCCGACGGCCTTTCCTTTGACGAGGCGTCCTTCGCCGAGCCTTTGGCCTGCGTTTACCGGGGCCAGCGCCGGGCCAATATCCAGCCGGGACAGACCGTCATCGTCCTGGGCAGCGGCCTGGCCGGGCTGCTGCACATCAATCTGGCCAGGGCCCTGGGAGCGGGGCGTATCGTTGCCACCGACATGGTCCCGGCCCGGTTGGAGGCCGCCGGGAGACTGGGCGCCGATTTCACCTTCCTGGCGACCGACGACGTTCCGGCACGTTTGCGCGAGGTGAACGGCGGCCGTCTGGCCGACCTGGTCATTGTCTGCACCGGCGCTCCCCCGGCGTTGCAGCAAGGGCTGGACTCGGTGGACCGGGGCGGCACGGTGTTGTTCTTTGCCCCCACCGAACCGGGGGTCAGCATCTCGGTGCCGGTGAACGAGGTGTTCTTCCGTAACGACGCCACCCTGACCACCACCTACGCCGGGGCCCCGGCCGACCTGGCCACGGCCCTGGAGATGATTGCCTCTGGGCGGGTCCAGGTGGGACAGATGATCAGCCACCGGTTGGGACTCGAGGAAGCGGGCTTGGGTTTCAAGCTCACCGCCGAGGCCCAGTCTTCGTTAAAGGTAATAATCCAGCCGCACAGCGGCCCTTAGTCGCTTCGCGGGGTCGTTCTATGGCGGATGTTCCTTCCAGATTTCCCAAGGCGAAAACCCGGCAGACGGGCAGCTACGTTCTGGTCTTGCGTCTCCCCTCCCGCCGCAGGATAGTGGTTGGCAGGTTGGGCTTGGGTGAGTTCCCCCGTGGCCACTACATCTACTTCGGCCGCGCTCTGGGTGGCCTGCGGGCGCGGGGGGACCGCCACCTGCGGTCCGG
>CAYMZL010000409.1:0-2716 GCA_964394825.1 uncultured Dehalococcoidia bacterium
AAGGTGAGGGTGACCAATACAATGTAGGTGGCGGCAACGTTGGGTAGCATATGCTTGAATATGATCCGAGTTGAACTCGCGCCGATGGACCGGGCCGCCAACGTGTAATCCAACTCTTTGATACTCAGGGCCTGGGAGCGGATCACCCTGGTTGCCCCCGGCACCAGAATCACCACCAGCGCGATGACCACATTGTTCGTGGAGGCTCCCAGAGCCGCCATCAGGCCCAAGGCCAAAATGATGGGAGGGAAGCCCATCAATGCGTCCACCAGTCTTTGGAGGAGGATGTCGAACCAGCCGCCAACGTAGGCGCTGACAACTCCCATAATGGTGCCGGCGGTGATGCCGATCAAAACGCTGACAATGCCCACGTACATGGAAATCCGAGCGCCATGAATCAGACGGCTCAATATGTCACGGCCCAATTGGTCAGTGCCGAGGATGGCGTTATCGGCCCCCGGCCCGGCAAATTTTGTCGCCACCCCGATTGCTTGAGGGTCATGGGGAGCAATCACCCCTGCAAAGATTGCCACGAGCACGGCCAACGCGAGAACGACTCCACCGGCGGCGGCTATCGGTTTTCGGCGGGAAAAATCCCGCAGCCCGGACCAAACGGCGGCAAGCCCCGCTGGCTTAACCCTGAGTTGGGTTGCAAGGTCGGTTTGTTCCACCGCGTCAGTAGTGCCAAATACTCGCATGTCGAATATCCTCGGTCAGTCCGGCTTGTTGTGTTGAATATATTTTATTGGGCGGTGATAGGCGTAAACCATCGGCCTAGAGCCTCCCGCCGGAGACTAGGTCCCCTAGGCGTACCTGATCCTGGGGTCCAACACTCCATACAAGAGATCGACAACCAGGTTTATGGTCACGATAAATAGGGCGATGATCACGATCTCCGCCTGGATCATCGTATAGTCCCGCTGGAAGATGGACTCAATGAGGATCCTTCCCATGCCGGGCACCAAGAAGATGGTCTCGATGATCACCGTCCCGCCGAACAGCCGGGCGAAGATCCAACCGGAGGTGGTCAGGACCGGCAAGAGGGCGTTTTTGAGTCCGTGACGAAACACCACCACGGTCTCGCTCAGACCCTTGGCCCGGGCGGTACGCATGTAGTCTTCGCGGATGATCTCCATCATTGCGGAGCGGGTAACCCTGGCCACGAAGGCCATTTCGTAGATGGCCAGGGCCACGGCCGGGAAGATCATCTGCTGAAGGTTGGCCCCGGGGTTCTCCCAGATCTGCTGGTAACCCAATGGTGGCAGCCAGTTGAAGAAATGCACCAGGAAAAGGATCATTAAGATAGCAACCAGGAACACGGGCATGGCGATGCCGACCAATGTGAAGACCCTGGCCGCGTAGTCCACCCAGCTCTCCGGTCTGAGGGCCGAGATGATGCCCAAGGGGACCGCGAACACCACCGCGATAAGCATGGCCAGGATGGTCAGCTCAACGGTAACCGGGATCCGCTCTCCCAACTCCTCCATCACCGGCGCCTTGAACCACAGGGAATCGCCAAAATCCCCCTGCACCGCGCCGCCGATCCAATCGAAGTACTGCATCGCCAACGGCCGGTCTAAGTCGAGCTCGATGCGGCAATCGGTCAGCTCCTCTTGGGTGAAGGAAGCTTCGCCGTCGCTCAGAATCGCCAGGCAGATATCGCCGGGGATCAGCCGCATCACCACGAACACAATTATGGTGACCAACAAGATCGTTGGGAAAAATAACCCTAGCCGTTTTAACGCGTATTGTCGCATCTGCCCAGTCCTGTTGTGTGACGTATCCGGTTCCGTACGGCCGGAACACCTATTCTACGTGCAATCCCCCCCGGCCGGATCACGTGTATCCCTTTCGAATTGCGTGATGGCCTGCCCCGGTGATACGGAGCAGGCCATCATGCTAACCTGCCGGGTTTGACTTCAGCCGGCCGTTAACGGTCGAGCCACAAGTCTTCGTGCTTGAAGTGAGTCTGGACCGTCTGAGGAGCAACGAAGCCACGGATGTCTTCACCGATCATCCATTGCAAAACGCCCCATCCCAGGGTGATCCAGTGGTTGTCCACTTGGCTGAATAGGTAGAGCTCCATTTCCTTATTGATCTCGATCCGCTTGGCGGGGTCTTGTTCCACCTTCTGCTGTTCGAAGAACGCATCGACTATGTCGCTTTGCCAGTCGGTGTAATTCCGGGTCGCGCCCTTGCGGTAAACCCCGCCCATTATCCCGTCAACGTCGAGGACCACTTGACCCTCTCCTTGACAGGCCAGTTCCCAATCGCCTTCCGAGCCTTCCTCACGGGATGTGCCGAAGAGGGCGTAACCAGCAGCACTGGGGTAAGTGGTTATGTCACCGTCGATTCCCAGAGAGTTCTTGAGCTGCTGCTTGATCGTGGCGCATTGATCGGGGTAGGTGCCGACCTGGCGGACATCGTACTTGGTCTGGAATCCGTCCGGGTAACCAGCTTCCGCCATAAGCTCCTTGGCTCTCGCCAGGTCTTCCGCTCCGCCAGGGCCGTCCTTGGGGCGCAGGCCGGGCCATGTATTGCACTCCTCGAAGGTGTGGGCCAGTCCCATGAGAGGGCATCCCACGCCGGAGGTGTTGTCGAATACCAGGTCGTTCCATTGTTGATAATCAATGGCGAGCTGCATCGCCTCCCTGACCCTTGCGTCATTGAAGGGCGCCTTTTTGACGTTCAACATCAGGCCCCAGTCGGCTGAAGG
>CAYMZL010000410.1:0-2713 GCA_964394825.1 uncultured Dehalococcoidia bacterium
AGACCGTGCGGGGTTTCCTACACCCATCTGCCGGCCCGGTGGCAAATTAGGTGCAGATCGGCAGCGTGACTATCGGCTTTGATTCTCCGGCCTTCGTGGTTGCCGAGATTGGGCTAAACCACAACGGCAGCCTGGCCCTGGCTAAGGAACTGGTGGACCGCGCATCTTGGTCCGGCGCCAACTGCGCCAAGTTCCAGATGCGGAACATGTCGGCGCTGTACCGGAACTCCGGAAACCCTGATGACATCCGGGAAGACGTGGCCGCTCAGTACGTGCTGGAAATCCTGGCCCGTTCCCAGTTGAGCACTCAGGAGATGTTCGACGTATTCGACCATTGCAACAAAAAGGGCATCTTGCCACTCTGCACCCCATGGGACCTGCCCAGCGTGAGCGCCCTGGAGGAATACGGCGTACAGGCCTACAAGACTTCCTCCGCAGACCTGACCAATCATGACCTCATCGCCGCCGTGGCCCAGACGGGCAAGCCGATACTGGTCTCCACCGGCATGTCCGCCGAGAGCGAGATCGAAGAAACAGTGGCCCTATTGAAGGACCTGGGCGCCGACTTTGTCCTGCTCCATTCCAACGCCACCTATCCGACCCCGTTCAAGGATGTTGATCTTAATTACTTGGAACGCCTGAGGGCCATCGGAGATTGTCCGGTGGGGTATTCGGGCCACGAGCGCGGTTTTCACATCCCGCTGGCCGCCGTGGCTCTTGGCGCCAAGGTGATTGAGAAGCACATCACGACCGACAAGACCATGGAAGGCAACGACCATAAGATCAGCCTGCTTCCGCCCGAATTTAAGACCATGGTGGAAGGTATCCGGCAGATCGAAGAATCCATGGGGGCCGGCGCCGTCCGGGTCCTGGGCCAGGGCGAGCAGATGAACCGGCAGATATTCGCCAAGAGCCTGATCGCGAGCCGTGAGATTCGCTCTGGAGAGCAAATCACCGTCGACATGCTGGAGGTAAAAGGCCCCGGAGAGGGCCTTCAGCCCAATAGAAGGTTTGAATTGATCGGGCGGGATTCCAAAAGGGACATGAAAAAGGGCGACCTCTTCTTCAGCAATGACCTCACTGAAGGCCAGGTCAAGCCCCGCGACTATTCCTTCAACAGGCCCTGGGGCATCCCGGTACGATTCCATGACTTTGAGGAACTTCGGACCAAATCCAACATGGATTTCTTGGAGTTCCACCTGAGCTACAAGGACATGGAACTAGACATCCACGATTTCTTCTCGGGTGTTTACGACGTGGACCTGGTGGTCCACAGTCCATACTTATTCCAGGGAGACCACCTGCTGGACCTGGCTTCGGCCGACGAGACCTACAGAAAACGGTCCGTGAGCGAGTTGCAGCGAGTAGTCGAATTGACCAAATCTATGCTGCCTTATTTCGGGAAAGCCAGGCGGCCCTTGGTTATAGTTAGTGTAGGCGGCTTCACGGAACATCAACCCCTGGCATCAGACGAAAAGTGGGATTTCCACCAGCGGGTCGCTCAAAGCCTTTCTGAGCTGGATGCCAAAGACGTGGAGATTCTACCCCAGACGCTTCCTCCCTTCCCTTGGTACTTCGGCGGACAGCGCTTCAGCAATATCTTTGTCGATGCCGAAGATATCGTCCGGTACTGCCAGGAGTTTGGGCAGCGGGTCTGCCTGGATATCTCTCATTCCGCGCTGACCGCCAACGAAAAGAGAATCAGCTTTAGTGATTTCGTGAGAGACGTAGGTCCCTTTACCCGGCACCTGCATATCGTCGACGCGGGAGGCGTGGATGGCGAGGGGCTTCAGATCGGAGAGGGAGATATTGATTTTCCAGAACTGGCCCGGGACCTAGCCTCTCTGGCTCCTCAAGGCAGCTTCATACCGGAGATATGGCAGGGACACCGGAACGGTGGTGAAGGCTTCTGGGTGGCATTGGACCGGCTGGAGCAGTGGTTTTAGAAATGCTCTCCGCTCTATCGGCTAGTCTCAAAATAGCCAGCAACCATTCGTGCATCTTAGATATACCGGAGAACTCAAATTCATGAAGAAAGCCTTAATCACCGGGATCACAGGTCAGGATGGCTCGTACCTCGCCGAACTGTTGCTCAAAAAGGGCTATGAGGTCCACGGAATTGTCAGACGGATCGCCACCCTCCATCAAGACGGCGACCGGCTGGGGCGAATCAGCCATATCTTGGACCAGATCCATCTCCATAATGGGGACCTCTTGGACTATTCCAGCATCTTGGACGTGGTGGACGATGTCCGGCCTGACGAGTGTTACCATCTGGCGGCCCAGAGCTTCGTGCCTCTGTCATTCGAGGACCCTATCTACACGTTGTCAGCCAACGTTGGCGGTACCTTGCACGTTCTCTCCGCCATCAAGAAGCGCTGCCCAGAGTGCAGATTCTATTTCGCCGCCACCTCCGAGATGTTCGGGGACCCTCTGGAGGTGCCACAGAACGAGAAGACCCGATTCAACCCACGCTCTCCATACGCCATCAGCAAGACCACCGGCTTCTTCCTCACCAAGAACTACCGGGAAGCCTATTCAATGTTCGCTTGCTCCGGCATCTTCTTCAACCACGAGTCGCCGAGGCGCGGTGAGGAATTCGTCACCCAGAAGATCGCCCGAGGCGTCGCCCGGATCAAGCTCAAGTTGGACAGCGTATTGGTCTTGGGCAACATGGATACCAAAAGGGATTGGGGTTACGCCGGAGAGTACG
>CAYMZL010000411.1:0-2710 GCA_964394825.1 uncultured Dehalococcoidia bacterium
ATCTGTCTGGCCCGCTGGATGGCGGTCCGAAGGGCGCGCTGGTGTTTGGCGCAGACACCGGTGCGGCGGCGGGGCTCGATCTTGGCCCGCTCTGAAACGAACCGCCGTATCTTGTCGATTTCCTTGTAGTCGATGTGCTGAACGTGTTCTACGCAAAAGGCGCAGACTTTACGCCGCCGCACGTAACGGCCCCGGGGGCGTCCACCTGGTCCACCGGGTCCGCCCGGTCTTCCGCCGGGACGGCCTCCGCCGCCACCGCCTCCAAATCTGGGTGGCGGTCCGCCTGGTGCTCTAGGGGCTTCAGTGGTCATTCTGGTTCAAGTCCTTCTGGTTTAGCTGTCTAGCCTAAAACGGCAGGTCGTCTACCGGGTCGCTATCAGGAAGGTCGTCGGCCATGGCGCCGGCTTCCGCCTCGTAGGGGGCCGCTGCAGGCGCTCCATCTCCATCTCCCCGCCTGCCCAGGAACTGGACATCGTTGAGGAAAATATCGATGGAGACTCGGGTCTGGCCGTCGCGCCCTTCATAGGTGCGGCTGCTCATACGACCTTCCACGTAGACCTGCTGGCCTTTGGTCAGGTACTGGTTGCACGTTTCGCCCAGCTTTCCCCAGGCGCTAACGTTAAACCACTCTGTTTCTTCTTTCTGTTCTCCCGAACTGGTGGTGTACCGGCGGCTGGAAGCCACGCTGAACGAGGTTACCGCTTGGCCATTGGGTGTGTAGCGCATCTCAGGGTCCCTTCCTAGATGCCCGATGACGATGATCTTATTCACGTCTACCCCCTCTTCTACTCCTCGCTTTCGTCCGAATCACCGGCCGGTTCTTCCGGCTCATCTGCTGGGCTGCCGTCGTCCTCAGTGGCAGCGGGCTCACTCTCTTCTTCAGGGTTTACTTCAGGGTCTTCTTCAGGGGCCGCTTCCGGTTCTTCTACTGGGGCCGGCTCTTCGGTTTCTTCAGTTTCTTCGGTTTCCTGTTCCGGTTCGGCGTCTGCCGCCGGCGTTTCTTCTTCTGCCGCAGACACCGGTATCTCCGCGGTTTCTTCAGCAGTAGGCGTTTCGGCTTCCGCAACCGGGGCAGCGGCCGGGGCTTCTCCTTCGGCAGGCGCCGGCGCCGCTGGTGCGCCGTCCGGGCCCACCGGGGCGGGCCTGGGAGGAGGAGTCCGGATGGCCCGGGCCGCGGCGGCCGCCTGAGCGGCAAGTTCCTCTTCCGGCAGGGTCACGGTTACCAGGGAGCGGATCACCTCGTCGTCTACTTTCAGGAAGTTCTCCAGTTCGCGGTTGAATGATTGTTCGGTGGCGAACCGGGTCAGGTGATAGCTGCCTTCCAGGAATCGGTGCTGGCCTTTGCGGATGGGGTAGGCCAAGCGGCGGGTCCCCCACTGCTCTTCGTGACTGATCTCAGCTTCTCGAGTGGTGATAAACCCCTTAATCCGGTCCCAGGTCTCGGTGACCTCTTCCTGGTTCAGCATCGGACTAAGAACTACTAAAAGTTCGTAATGGCGCAAATGGTACCCCTTGGGAAATTACACGCAATCAGATTGCGGGTTTCAAGATTTCACGATTCCAATAATTATAGCATCGGGCCTTGCCTGGCTCAACTAGCAATCGATGCCTGGCACGGTGAAGCGGGAGGTCAGCTTCTTGACCTGGGCCGACACCTTGGCGTGGGCCTCTTTGTCTTCCACGTCGGCCAACACCTTGGTGAGCATGGCCGCCACCTGTTTAACTTCTGCTTCGGCCATGCCCCGGCTGGTGATTGCGGGCGTGCCCAGGCGCAGGCCGCTGGTCACCCTGGGGGGCCTGGGGTCGTAGGGTATGGCGTTCTTGTTGGCGATGATGCCCACTGACTCAAGGGCCCGCTCGGCCTGCTGTCCGGTGATGCCCAAAGGAGTCACGTCCACCAGCACCATGTGGTTGTCGGTACCTCCGGAAACCAGCCTCATTCCGGCCTCCGAGAGCTCCGCCGCCAGGGTTTTGCAGTTGGCCACCACCTGATGGGCGTAGCGGGAGAACTCGGGCTTGAGCGCCTGGCCGAAGCAGACCGCCTTGCCGGCGATGGCCTGCATCAACGGCCCTCCTTGGGTGAAGGGGAACAGAGCGAAATCCACCTTCTTGGCCAGGTCTTCATCGCAGAGGATGAACCCGCCCCTGGGCCCACGGAGGCTCTTCTGGGTGGTTGAAGTTACGATCTGGGCGTGAGGCAGGGGCGAAGGGTGGGCTCCGCCGGCCACCAACCCGGCGATGTGGGCCATGTCCACCATGAGCAGGGCGTCCACGCTGTCGGCGATGGCGCGGAACCTGGGGAAATCCAAGACCCGGGGATAGGCGCTGCAGCCGGCCACGATCAGTTTGGGCCGGTGTTCGGTGGCCAGCCGTTGAACTTCATCATAGTCGATGGTCTCGGTGTCCTTGTTCACGCCGTAGGGCACGAAGTTGTAGCTCTTACCCGAGAAGTTCACGGAAGCGCCGTGGGTCAGGTGGCCGCCGTGGTCCAACTGCATGCCCATGACCGTGTCCCCAAGTTCAAGGACGGCGAAATAGGCCGCCATGTTGGCCTGGGCGCCGCTGTGGGGCTGAACGTTGGCGTGCTGGGCCCCGAATAGCTCCTTGACCCGGTCGATGGCCAGACTCTCGACGATGTCCGCGTTCTCGCAACCGCCGTAGTAGCGGCGGCCGGGATATCCCTCGGCGTATTTATTGCTGATCACGCTGG
>CAYMZL010000412.1:0-2706 GCA_964394825.1 uncultured Dehalococcoidia bacterium
TGCTAGCCGATCACTCCGTCGTCCCGCCAGGCGTCAATCTCTTGTTGGGTGAACCCCAGCCACTCCAGTATCTCTCCGGCGTGCTGTCCCAATGCGGGGGATGCCATGGGAGGAGTCGGGATAGTGCCCCGGAAGTGGGCCATTGGGCCCACCATCTTCACCTTGCCTTCTTGGACGTGTTCCACCTCGGTGACCAGTCCGTTGGCGACCACCTGAGGGTCGTCGAACAACTCCTCGATGAACCGCACCGGCCCGGCGGGAATCCCCCTTTCCTCGAAGATTCGAAGCCATTCGGCGCTGGGTTTTTCCGCCAGCAGTTCCTCGGCGCGCCGCTCCAATGCCCGGGTGTAGGCTTGGGACTCGGGTTTGGCGAAGTCCCAGCCGGGCTCCAGACCGTCGTCGGTTAGCCCCAGGGTATTCAACAGGCGGCGGCGCAGCGTGTCGCTGAGGCAACCCACTCCGATCGGGGAGTCCTTGGTGTAGTAGACTCGGTAGTAGAGGTTGCCGTGGTGCTCGCGGCGGCGGCTTCCCTGCGAGATAGCAACCATCTCTTCGTAGGTGGCGCCCCCCTCCCGTTTGGCTTCCAGGTCCTTGAGGGTTTTCGCTCTGCCTTCCCCGTCCAGGGATTCAACGTGCAGGAACCTGGCGCCCATCAATGAGAGGGCCGAAGCCAGTAGGCTGGTCTCGATCTTCTGGCCCACACCGGTGCGCTCCCTGGCGTACAGGGCGGCGCAGACCGACCAGGCCATGCAGATGCCGGCCGACGTGTCGATCAGAGGGCTGGACCAGACCCACGATGGAACGCCGTCCAGGGTTTTGGTCTCGGCGGCGACCATGCCGGTCATGGCCTGGACAATCATGTCGTAGCCGGGCCGGCCGGCGTCGGGCCCCTCCCTTCCGTAGGCGGTCAACTCGCAGTAGATCAGCCGGGGATTTATGGCGGACAGGGTCTCGAAGTCCACCCCCAGTTTGACCGCCACGTCGGGCCGGAAGTTGACCAGGGCGATGTCCATCTCTGTAACCAGCCGGTTGACGATCTCGGCGGCCCCGTCCTTGGTCAGGTTAACGGGAAGGCTGCGCTTGCCCCGGTTGTAGTTCATGAACGTGCGGCTCTCGGTGGGGGTAATGGGCTGGGTGAGCCGCCAGGGCTCGCCCCAGGGAGGCTCCACTTTGATCACGTCAGCGCCCAGGTCGGCCAGCAGCCGGCCCGCCAAGGGCCCGGCGATAATCTCGGTGAAATCCACGACTTTGACATCGTCCAAGGGTCCGGGCATGGGGGGTTCCTCCAGGCTGTCAGCCAACGGTAATTATGCCGAGCGGAGGACGGATGGTGCAACCGGGGAAATACTTGAATGGAAAGCTAATCGGCCCAGCGAATTGGAAGTCGTTATCAAGTGTGAATCATGCCTATTGATTTACAATAACGACTTGTGTTACCAAAGAGATATCCCGGTTCCTCTGAGTCCGTAGGAAGCCGAGAAAGCCTCCAATGCTTTCTTGGCGACCACGGGGGCCAACTCTCGGAACCGGGATATTTAATTTACAAACTAGAACTAACGTTTACAAGAGGTTGCTGACATATAGTGTCAATTCAAACAAGAGGGTTTGTCAACACATTTGTCAAGAGGTTCATGTCAGTGTTCGGCTAGTTAAATTTGTTCACTGTACATTCAAGCATGGTTTCAAGATGCAATAGAAGAATCAAAAGAAAAGCCCCGCCCCCTATAGGGACGGGACTTCTACATTCCCGCAGTACCACCCTATTTGTCCCGGTCGGAATCGGAACCTCTCAAGCAGGACACCAACATCCCCCGTCGTTGCTAACGGGCGGCGACCCCGGCCTGGCTTAGTTTTCCTTCCCTTGGGGGACGTTACAGCCGACAACTCCGGAGGGATTTTCGAATAAGCTCGGCGCGCCTGCTCTCACCGCACCAGGCTCGCTTGGCGCCTACACCTACCTACTCGTCTCCATCACAGCCTTAGTTTTTAGAGCTATCACAACCCAGTTTTGCTGTCAATACAGCGTATTATTCTCCTGATTGTTCCTTGGCGTTCTCGTAGCCTTTGTCATAGGCTTCGCAATTGCTTACAAACTCATCGCTGGACTCGTGAAGAAGGTCAATGGGACTGTCTGGTCTTTCGTATACGCCCTTGGCAAAGTCCTCTTGACCCTTGTTGTGGTAATACTCTTCGCTGCTATTTCCCAACTTCTCTCGCCTCCCTATTTGTTAAATTGGGTTTTGTTTAACAACCGTCCTCTTCCGCGACCTTCTTAATTGTTCTACACCTTACCCACCCGCTTGTCAACACGCGGGCCGAACTTACGATTCGATCTTATATACGAAGGGCCAAATTCAGTGCTCGCTTCCTCGATCAGCGATGAGACTCTTAGCTGAAGCCTGGCCATTGTTGCCGATGGCTCTTCCCCCCGTGCCTGGCCCGTGGGTGTTATAATTACGGCGCGTCGGGGCGTGGCCCAGTCCGGCAGGGCACCTGCATGGGGTGTAGGGGGTCGTCGGTTCGAATCCGACCGCCCCGACCAGAATATAAAACATGAGTCATCCCGGAGTTTGTCGGGTGGTGTCGGAAAACGTGATGGCGTGCCAAGATGAATCGAGACCACGTTGGAGGCGGCTCTGTTACTGAATATCGGCAGAGCCGCTTTCGTCATTCCAGCGAAAGCTGGAAGGTGGATTCACATTTGAA
>CAYMZL010000413.1:0-2683 GCA_964394825.1 uncultured Dehalococcoidia bacterium
CTTGTTAATAGCTATACGTCAGTGAGATTGTGCCGCATTCCCTTCCCATGATTGTCTTTCCGGCGAAAACCGGAATCCAGAGAAATCTTTACTGGTTCCCGGCTTTCGCCGGGATGACGGGCCGAGTGACAAGTGATTTTCGAGACGCGACACTAGTTCCAACTCTTATTCGAGATGTATCTATAGGCCGCGATCGCCGCCGTGGCGCCGTCGCCGGCGGCGGAGACCAACTGGGAAGAGGAGTTCTGCCGCAGGTCGCCCACGGCGTAGACTCCAGGCACGTCGGTCTCCATGGACACGTTCACCGGTATGTGTCCCGCGTTGTCGGTCTTCAAGAGTCCGTCCACGAGCCCGGAGTTGGGTTCAAGGCCAACGTAGACGAACAGCCCCGAAAGTTCGATGGCGTTCTCCAAGTTGGTCACGGTGTTGCGTAGCCGTAGCCCGGAGACGGTCTCCGAGCCCAACACCTCTTCGATCACCGTGTTCCAGACCACTTCTATCTTGCTGTGCCCGCCGATCCGGTCGATCAGGGCCTGCTGGGCGCGGAGTTGGTCGCGGCGGTGAATCAGCAAAACGCGCTCGGCGTACTCTGTGAGGGTCAGGGCCTCGTCGGCGGCCGAGTCCCCGCCGCCCACCACCGCGACCATCTGGTTCATATATAGAGGACCGTCGCAGGTGGCGCACTGGGAGACCCCCCGGCCGAAGAACTCTTCCTCTCCGGGTATGCCCAGTTGCCGCAGCGTGGAGCCCGCCGCGATGATCACCGCCTTGGCCCGGAGGGTTCCGGCGTCGCTGTAGACCACCCGGTAGTCGCCGTCCTTGGCGATCTTGGCGGTTTCGCCCATGATGAAGTCGGCGCCGGCGTTCATGGCCTGTTCCTGCACCGCGGGCCCCAATTCGGCCCCGGGGATGCCCTCCGGGAAACCAGGAAAGTTCTCAATCTTCTCGATGTTGATGATGGACGCCCCGCCCATCATCCGCTCCACGATGCCCGTCCGCAGCCCGTAGCGCGCGGCATACATCCCGGCGGTCATACCCGCCACGCCTGCGCCGACAATCAATACATCGTAATTGTCCGCCAAAGGGGCACCTCCAGGGGTGAAAAATGCCGGGCGCGCCGGCCCGTAACAGGCACAGAACAGGCGTGCTCAAAAGCGGCCGGACCGCCACGCCTAACTATAGGTTGGCGCCTATTTGGTGTCAATATAATTTGGCGGCCTCTATCACCCTGGTTGGCGCCGGGATGGTGAGTCCATGGAATCGAGTTGGCCCACCGTGCGGGTGCAACTTCATCTCCCACCGGATCGAAACTTATTGACGTAACCCGCGGAATTCCATATCGGTTAGCCTTGGGTATCGAGTGGCGGACGGCGTACGATGGCCCCAGGTGCGATGCACTGAGCCACACCACGAGCGCAGAGGTGGTCGTATGGCAGGAGAAGAAGCAGGTACTGAACGAGGAGAACCCCCAGCAACAGAGGCAGCGTTTCAGACATATCGGACTCGGTATATCTCGGTGCTCTTGGGAAGCGTGGGTCTTATCGTAGCGGGCTCCTTGTTCCTGATACGTAATATGCCCCATCTCCCTACGTTGGTTGGTGAGAACGGTGTTTGGGAAATTTTCTTCGCAGTTTTCGGTCTCGTATATGCCATTATCGTTGGCCTCTTTGTGGTCGAAGCGCATCGCAGGCTGAGAGAGCTTTCGTCGCTGATTCAGAATGAGAGTAATGCTGCTGACGACATTATTGACTTTCTACAGTATTTCGGAGAGGACAAGCAGAAAAATACTGTTGACAACATCAAAGGCCGACTGGGGGAATTCGCCAATTCTTTGACCCTTGATCTCGGACTCAAAGAGGATCAATATCATGGTCTGAGCAGGTGGAAAGCGATTATTTTCGATGATTGGGCGATGATAGTCGAATCTGTGAAGTCCATTGCCCGTGGTGCTTGGCGGATGATTCTCTTTACCGTGAGTCTGATACCTGGAGTCGATCTTAACCCCCGATGCAAAAAAAATCGAAAGTATGGTCAGAGATGGAGGAGAGCCATCCAAGAGATGATTCGCGATGTAGGGAGTCTGGAACCTGGACCTGCGGCTTCGAAAAGTGCTCTCGACGGCCTCGTAAGGAAAATCGCCGACCTCACAACCTACAGATCAGAGGCGATGCAGGTAGCTAAGCGAGGGTTTCCCATCCCGTTCTACATATTGCTGATTATCATGCCAATGGCGGTGCTCGTGGGATTCGCTCTGATAGACGTGGCGAACCCACACCTCCAGGAATTCTTGTTCACAGCCGTCGCAATCACCATGTGGTTGCTGCTGGCGCTTGTCTGGGACTTGGACCATCCACGAAAGGCATTCTGGAACATCCAAGATGAAGTCACGGACTATGTCGGCGAATTAAATGTGCGGATTTAGGCTCGGGCCAGAAATCGAGCACTTCCTCCGCCGACGCGCTCGAATTAGCGTGTTGTTAATCTCATGTTCCAGCCCTTCTCCTGTGGCAAGATATTGCATAATTGACATAGGCTAATGATTGAGAAGGCAGCGTACCCATGGCCCATGATAGTCAGACCGGCGTCTAAGAGGTCCACACCAAACGCAACGTCATGGTCCCCATGCGCGAGGACGTGCGGCTGACCTCCGACGTCTACCGATCCGCCAAAGTCGGAGTCCCGT
>CAYMZL010000414.1:0-2666 GCA_964394825.1 uncultured Dehalococcoidia bacterium
CCATGGAGGAACTATCGTGACCGTAGTATTGGACCACACAATAGTCCCAGTAGACGACCGCGAGGTGGCGGTGGAATTCTACACCCGGATATTTGGCTTCGACGACTTGGGGGAGGTCGGGCCATTCCTGGCGGTGCGGGTGAACGACAGCCTAAACCTGGACTTCCGCCAGTCGGACGACTTCCGCAGCATCCACTACGCCTTCGCCATGGAGGCCGGTGAATTCGAGGATGCGTTCCAGCGCATCAAGGATTCGAAGATCCCCTACGGAGACAGCCCCCGGGCCCAGGACAACATGCAGGGGCCTGGAATCACGGTGGGGTCCCAGGGCGACGGCAAGGCGGTCTACTTCAAGGACCCCAGCGGCCACGTCCTGGAAATCAAGACCTACTAAGAAACAGGGGAACGGGCGCGGGTCAGTCGTCGGGCAGTTCGGCGATCAGATGGCCGTCTTCAACGCTAACCGGGAAGCCAACCAGCTTGGCGTTAGGGCTGTTTACGTTGGTGATGCGCCTAAATCGCGCCATTAGTTGCTCTCAAGGTCGAATGATCTAGAGCAGGTCTATAATGTCAGCCGCTAAGACCGCCTGTCCTGAGCCGCTAGAATATGCTCCGACAGCTCCTCCGGTTCTCCAGAAACTTTCATTTAAATATCGATTTACTGCGGGTCGAAGAATTGTTGATATTTGACCTGCGCTAAAATCATCGGCCTCATTGCAGATTGGGAATACCTTTCGTGCAGCTACTCGATGCATAACAAATGTGCCGACTGTTTTCTGAATTGAATATTCCCTTGGGTTTTTAAACGGTACCGGAACGAGAGATTCGACTCCAGACCAAAAATTCGAGACGATCTCGATCAGTTCATCATCGGTTCGTGTATGCACCGCAGATCTTGTGCTGATTATCAGCTTCAACGAATCCACAAACGACTTAACCGATATCACATCACCAGGTCTAGGATTATTTGGCTCTTGAATTTTAGCGACCCACATGCCAGTTTCGAGCGCCGCGATGCTAAATATCAGCCGGCTAGCCCGAATTTTGTATCTATTTCCGGGTCCGAGGAGGTTGGCCAACTCGGTTTCATCCGCTTCACCTACCATGGTTTGCATTAGCGCGAGCGCCAAATCGGTGTCGACACGTTTCTGCTTGTTATTGATTAGGTAGAATTGTTTGATCTCCTCGTACTTCCGTGCGTCGGACATCAACACAAACGGAATTTGGAAATCTCTTAGTTTTTCGGCTCCCATTGAATCGATAGCTACCTTCAGGCCTGTTAGGCGGTGTTGATAATCAACTACATATAAATGGCGATTGTCAGCCAATGTTAGATATCCGAAATCGGCATCTGCTTCTTTGGACAAAGGCTCGAAGCCCAAAATACCTTCTTCGGTTTCTCGGGCACTCAATAATGCACTTGTTGGCATTAGCGGATCATTATCTGATGCCAAGAACCTAGCAATTGACTGATAATGTTTTAAGACTGGAGCTCGCTGGTAACCTTGCCAATCAAGGTCCCATCCGCGATCGGGATCCCATTCGTGGATCACTGCGATATCGAGCAAATCCTGTGCTCGAATCTTTCCCAAATACAGCGTCACGCCCCCCTGCACGGATCGAATCACGGGAATCTTCAAGATGCACCTCTGGTTAAAATCTTCCAGCACAAGGAATTATCACACAATCGGTTAGGGTCGTGTGAAGGAGTCGAGGTGTTCAAGTTTCCGTGGGCTCCGGCTCAGTCGTCGGGCAGTTCGGCGATCAGGCGGCCGTTCTCGACGCTGACGGGGAAGCTCACCATCTTGGCGTTGGGGCCGTTGACGCAAACACCCTCGGTGTACTCGAAGCGCCAGCCGTGGTCGGGGCACATGAAGACGCCGCCCCAGTCCACCACTTCGCCGGCCTGGTGGGGGCAGATGTTGGAGACCAACTGGTAGACGCCCTTCTTGCTCTGGACCAGGAAGTAGGACCAGTCGCCCACTTCCACCGGCGCGGGCAGCTTGGTGAAGCCGGACTCCGGTCCGAGGTCGACTTTGATCTTCTTATAGGTAGCCATTGGCTCGGTTTCTTCCCCGTCACCATTGGTTGGGTCCCCGGCCAGTATAGCCGACGGAGCATATGGCCTCAAGGCGGACGCGCATTATTTGCCGCCTATCTTGACGGCGGGGGCTTTATACAGCAATATGTGCTCACTCAGCAGGCGCTTAGGGAGGTCCCGATGGCTGACCTGACAAAAGATGAGATCCGCGCCATGGGCCACGCCGTGGGTCTGGAGATCGAAGACCCCGAGCTGACCGAAGTGACCTACAGCCTGAACGCCCTTCTGGAGTCGCTGGACGCCATCAATCCTCCGGGACTGAACGACGTCGAGCCCCTCCCCATCATCCTGCCCCCGGCATAATCGCCCCGCACCATAGAACCTTCAAATGGTCCCCGGTCTGTTGGGGGCCATTTTCTTTTCTCGTTTTTCCGGCCCCGACTGCTCACAACACGGAGGCCCCATGAACAAGTCCGAGTTGCCCTTCTTCTCCGCCGGTGACCTCTCCCGCCTGATTCAGTCCAAAGAGGTATCGCCGGTCGAGGCCACCGAAGCCTACCTCGACCGCATCGACGCCTTGGACTTCAAATTCAACAGCTACCTGACGGTCATGCGGGAGCAGGCC
>CAYMZL010000415.1:0-2651 GCA_964394825.1 uncultured Dehalococcoidia bacterium
GAAGTCCCGGACTCCCAAGGTGCTGCACTGCCTCTGCGGCCAGGAGTTGATCCGGTATCCGTTGGAGTTGTTGGGCCGGTTGGGCGTGGACCGCATCGTCGTAGTGGTATCTCCGGCCAATCAGGATGCGCTTAAAGATTTGCTGGGCGATTCGGTGGAATACGCCGTCCAAACCTCCAAGACAGGAACGGCCGGCGCGGTGGAAGCCGCTGCCTCAATGCTCCGGGGAGAGGCCCGGCAGGTCCTGGTCATGGGCGGCGATTCTCCGCTGGTGACCGAAGGCTCGGTGCGCCGGCTGATCGGCGGGCACCTAGAAAACGCCCGCCAGATGTCCATCCTCTCCGGCATCGTCCAAGACGGCGAGGGTCTGGGCCGCATTCACCGGGACCAAGGATTCCAGCGAAACGTTCTGGGTATCGTCGAGGACTTCGAGGACACCGGCAGGGACGGTCAGCCCGTTGAGGTCAACTCCGGGGTCTACTGCTTCCAAGCCGATTGGCTCTGGGAAAACCTGGGCCGGGTCGAAGCCGGCAATGGCCCTGAGCGCCATCTGACGGACCTGGCGGCCATCGCCGCAGAGCAGGGGGCGGTAGTGGCGGCCCTGCCGTCGGATGACCCCGCAGAGGTCCTGGGAATCAACAACCGCGTAGAACTGGCCCGTCTGGAGGACATCCAGCGCCGGCGCATCCGCGAGCGCTGGATGCTGGAGGGCGTGACGATCTCGGACCCCTCGTCGGTGATGATTGACGCCGGAGTGGTGATCGGACAAGACACGGTGATCCTGCCCAACACCATGCTCTTGGGAAACACCGTCATCGGCTCCGGTTGTGAGGTTGGTCCCGGCTCAGTGGTGAAGGACTCGACAATCGGCGACGACTGCCGGGTAACGTCGTCGGCGCTGGAGGAAGCGGTCATGGAAGCCGGGGTGGGCATCGGCCCGTTCAGCCACCTTAGGCCGGGGTCATACTTGGAGTCCGGCGTGCACATCGGGAACTTCGTCGAAGTCAAAGAGAGCCGGTTCGCCGCCGGGGCCCTCATGGGGCATTTTGGCTATGTGGGCGACGCGTCGATCGGGACCAACGTCAACTTGGGCGCCGGCATGGTCACTTGCAACTACGACGGCAAGGACAAACACCGTTCGGTGGTGGAGAAAGACGCATTCATCGGCTGTGACACCATGTTGGTGGCGCCGGTCACCGTCGGGGCCGGCGCGGTCACCGGGGCGGGCGCGGTCATCACGAAAGACGTGCCGCCCGCTAGACTAGCCGTCGGCGTACCTGCTAAGATAATAGACCGATAAGTGGTTCCAACAGACCTCCCGGTGGCGCTTCCCGCAGGCATAATCATCGAAGCGGCATATACGTGGGTTGACCGGGAGGACGGGGTGTTTGGATACAGATTATTTACCACAAACCATAGTTTTTACCGCCTTCGTTCTCCTGTTCTCATACCTGAGCCTCCTCCGCCCGGGTGGGTCCGCCGGTAAGACCGGCGGAGATGAGAATCCCTCGGCCCTCTCCGAACCGCTCCTCTTCTGGCTGAAAGCGTCTTGTTTCTTCGCGGTTGTTCTCTCCGGCGTGGCCCTGATTCAAAGCGTCGCGACCCACGAATGGTGGCCCATCGCCTTCATGGCTGTTGGACTATTGGCCGGGCTTTTCTTGATCGACCGCGCGGCAAATTCCCTGATCAACCGCTATCCCGGACTGTCCCGGCCATGGACCCGGTTTTTTTCTTCCAATGGCCTTGGAGCGGGCAGGCCGGCGATCGCCGTCAACGGCCAGATAAACAACGGCAACGGCGCCTCGGCGGTCGAGCTTGAAGAGCCGGCCATCACCGAAGAAGAATTGACCAGCCTTGATGACCGGGACCGGGAGATGCTCCGTTCCATAATCCGTCTGGACGCCACCACCGTTAGAGAAGTCATGGTGCCCCGGCTGGACATGGCCGTTGTCGAGGCTGACTCTTCCCTCAAAGTGGTGGCCGAAACCATGGTGAGCCGTGGCCACAGCCGTCTGCCGGTCTACGAAGAGACCGTCGACAAGATACTTGGCATCATCCATGCCCGCGACGTCATCGCTTCCCTGGCATCGTCCAAGCCCAAGGACTCACTGCGAAATCTGGTCCGCCCGGCGTTCATCATCCCCGAGACCAAGCGGGTCGACGACCTTCTGGAAGAACTACAGGAGCGCCGCACCCAGATCGCCATCGTGGTGGACGAATACGGCGGCACCGAGGGCTTGGTCACCATGGAGGACCTGCTGGAGGAGATCGTCGGCGAGATCGAGGACGAATTCTCCCGGTCCAGGGAAGCCCAGGTGATGCATCAATCCGACGGCACCGTTTTGGTGGACGCCACGGTAACCACCGAAGATGTTGAGGAGATATTCAAGACCAGCATCGACGGCACCGAGGTGGACACGGTGGGCGGCTACGTCTACCACAGCCTGGGCCGGATCCCACAGGCCGGAGACATCGTGGAAACCGGCCACCTGCGCATAGAAGTGGTTTCCATGTTGGGGCGGCGTCTCCGGAAACTGCGCATCCACCGCATCGATGAGGGAGCGGTCGAATCAAGCGTGTGATTGACCGGGTTTCTAAACGGCAAAAGAGACGCCCAAACAGGGCGTCTCCTTTGATTTTGGGCTATGCCA
>CAYMZL010000416.1:0-2648 GCA_964394825.1 uncultured Dehalococcoidia bacterium
CGAACAAGATCCGGCGCATGCTGGGACACCTCCACGACTTCGAGTACATCGTCACCGATACAGCAGCCGAGGCTTTGATACTCGAGAACACCCTGATCAAGCGGTACAAACCCCGTTACAACGCCCGGCTGAAAGACGACAAGACCTACCCTTATCTCAAGATTGACCTGAGCGAGGAATTCCCCCGGGTATACATTACCCGCCGAGTGGCCAAAGACGGAGCTCGCTATTTCGGCCCCTTCGCCACTGCGGGAACCGTGCGCAAGACCATGGATCTGGTCAAGCGGCTATTCCCCTACCGCTCTTGCACCAAGAACATCACCGGCAACGACCCCCGCCCTTGCTTGGAGTACTACATCAACCGCTGCGTGGCCCCCTGCACCGGCTACGCCAGCAAAGAGGACTACGCCAAGGTCATCGGCCAGGTTGTCATGTTCATGGAGGGCGACACCACGGCGGTGACCGACGACCTGAAGTCCAACATGGACCAGGCATCCGAGAGCCTGGAGTTCGAGCGGGCCGCGGTCCTGCGGGACAGGTTGAAGGCCGTCGAGAAAGTGGTCGAGGAACAGCGGATCAAGGTCGACTCCAACCCGGTCAGCGACATGGACGTGATTGCCCTGGCCCAAGGCAACAACGAGACCTGGGTTGAGGTGTTCTTCATCCGGAAGGGCAAGCTGATCGGCCGGGACCACTTCTTCATGGAGGGTACACAGGACGACTCCGAGGCATTGGTGATGGGGCAGTTCATCAAACAGTTCTACCAGACGGCGGCCTTGGTGGTGCCCCCCAGGATAATGGTCCAGCACGAGCCGGAGGATGGGGAAACCATCACCCAATGGCTGCGCCAGGTCCGGGGCGGCGCCGTGCGGCTGGTGTGTCCGCAGCGTGGTATCCACAAACAATTGGTCCAGACCGTGGCCGACAACGCCCGCCAAGGCCTGGCCCAGCACCGCATCACCTGGCTGGACAACAGCGACATCATCCAGCAGGCCCTTTCCGATCTGGAGGAAGAATTGAGCCTGCCTCTGCCGTTGCGCCGCATAGAGTGCTACGACATATCTCATATCCAGGGCAGCAACACCGTGGCCAGCATGGCGGTGTTCGAGGACGGCAAACCCAAAACGGCCCACTACCGCCGTTTCAAGATCAAAACCGTGGACGGGGTCGATGATTTCGAAAGCATGCGCGAAGTGCTCCGCCGCCGCTTCAAGCGCCTGGCGTCCGCAAGGGCCGCCGAGAAGCGGGGCGAGGGCCCAGGCGCCGGGGTCGATAGTTTCGGTGTGATCCCGGACCTGGTGTTGATCGACGGCGGCAAGGGACAGCTCTCCGCGGCCTTGGAGGTGTTCTTGGAGTTGGGGTTGGACGATGTCCCCCTGGCGTCGTTGGCCAAGGAGAACGAGGAGTTGTTCGTCCCCCACACCCCGGAGCCCATAGTCCTGCCCCGGGACTCCCAGGCCCTCTACCTGGTGCAGCGGATCCGCGACGAGGCCCACCGGTTCGCCGTCACCTACCACCGGAATCTGCGCAGTAAGAGCAGCCTGCGGTCCCCCATCGACAATGTCACCGGCATCGGGCCCAAGCGTAAGCGGATGCTGATGCGCCGCTTCGGTACCCTAAAGGGTATCCGGGAAGCGGCGGTGGACGACTTGGCATCGGTCCCCGGCATGACCCGGTCCCTGGCCATCAGACTGAAACAGACCATTTAACCCCGCCACCCGGCATGCCTGGTCCCCGCCTATTTCACCCTCCGCCCTACACTTATACCCGTTGCCCGGTTGCCCCCAAGCAAACCGTGATGTACTATGTACTCCCGTGTCCGGCGATGGGTATCCCGGGCCACCCGCGGCTAGGGTGTAAACATGGTAAAAGTATCCATATCTCTCCCCAACAACACGCAGATCACCTTCGAGTCCGAAGAGTCTGAGGTGCTGCACGAGGTTGTGGGCCTGGTGCTGCGGGACCTGCCCCGGGACCTGATGCAGTCGCCTTCCGCCGAGACTCCGTCCGCCGGTAATGGAAACCCGGCCGGCGCGCCCGCGGAAAAAAGTACCGGCATGGCGGGGTCTGCCGCGACGATGACGCCGGAACCGGCCGCGCCGGCCCCTACTGCCAACCGAGAACTCCCCAGACCGTCCAAAGCCGGCGCCAAGGGCAACGGGCAAGCGGAAACGGAGATGCCTCCCGAGTTCTTCTCTGAAGACGGCCGGAAGGGCTTCGTGGCCTTCTGCCGGGAAGCCAACCCCCTGGGCGACATGCGCCGGGTGGTGGTTGCCGCCGAGGGCGCCGGCCGCCATTTTGGGGTTGACGGCGTGAACGCCGGCGACCTAGGCTGGCTCTTCGATCTGGCCGGATGGCGCAAACCCGGCAATTTCACCCAGACCCTACGCAACGCCGCCCGCTCTAAGTTCGGCTGGCTGGAACGTATCCCCGGCCGCTCCGGCCGCTACGCCGCCACCCCCCTGGGCCTCTCAAAAACCCTCCCCAGCGGCTGAGCCGCGGCGGCGCAGCCGCGTTTTCATCTGTGCCACTACCCAGAAAGTCGGCCCGTTTTTCATTCGTGCACGCCTAAGAAATCCGTATAATGGCTGGCGGGCCGCGTTCAACCCGCGCCCCGGAATCATGATCAATTCCCTGAGAGGAGAACA